>WRFT01000216.1 GCA_009776385.1 Clostridia bacterium | reverse complement strand
GGTATACGGAAGAAATGGTGTCCGGGCAAAAATCCATCTCCGCCTATAATCGGCAAGCCGTTATTTTAAAACGGTTTGATCAACGCAACGAATCGGCGGTACAAGCCTATTTTAAGGCGGACTACTATGGCTCCATGACAGGGCCTGCCGTGAATTTTATTAATAATCTTTCCCTTGCCCTCATCAGTATTTTCGGCGCGCTGCTTTTCATATCGGGGGGGATGACCATTGGAAATGTTTCCTCTTTTGTGCTCTATTCCAGAAAGTTTTCAGGCCCCATCAACGAAGCCGCAAATATCCTTAGCGAGTTACAATCCGCAATGGCTGCGGCTGAACGTATCTTCCGTCTGCTGGACGCAGATGAGGAACCGGCGGATAGGGAGGATGCCGAACCTTTACGCCATGAGTTGGGCGGGGTAGAAATTCATGACCTGTGTTTTGGTTATGAAGTGAGCAAGCCCATACTAAACAGTATCTCGCTCAACGCGCGTCCCGGCAGCCTCGTCGCCATTGTAGGCCACACGGGAGCGGGTAAAACGACATTGATAAACCTATTAATGCGTTTCTATGACCCCATGTCCGGAGAAATTAATATCGACGGACAAGCAATCGATGCGGTTACCCGTACCTCACTGCGTTCGGGATTTGCGATGGTTCTGCAGGATACTTGGTTGTTTTCCGGCTCTATCTACGAAAATATTGCATACGGATCGGAAGGCGCCACACCGGAGACGGTGACGGAAGCGTGTAAAGCGGCTAAAATACACTCCACCATCATGCGGTTGCCGGAGGGCTATCAAACCGTGCTCACCGAGGACGGCGGCGCGGTATCGAAAGGACAAAAACAGTTGATGACCATCGCCAGGGCGATGCTGCAAAAAGCGAATATGCTCATTCTGGATGAGGCGACAAGCAATGTAGATACGCGCACGGAAATTAAAATACAACAGGCAATGCGCAAACTCATGGAAAGCAAAACCTGTTTCGTGATTGCGCATCGCCTGTCTACCATCCAAAACGCGGATCTTATTTTAGTCATCGAAAACGGCAATGTCGTGGAGCAGGGCAGTCATTGCGATTTGCTTAATCGTTCCGGAGCCTATGCCCGCATGTATCAGGCGCAGTTTGATTAGGATAGTATACGCGCATTAAACACAGGCCATGCGCCGGAGCGGTTGCACCAAGCACAAGCCTGTCACCGGTACACAGTGCCTCCTGCAAGCATGATAGGGGCAGCTTTCCCTGCCCGATAGCCGCGAGCGTACCTGCGATAATACGTACCATATGATATAAAAAAGCGTTACCCGTTACCACCACGGTAACGGTTTCAGCCTCTCTTATAACGTCGATCTCCGTTATTTCACGTGCGGTGTTTCCCAGTGCGCCGCCGCTCCCGCGGAAAGCGCTGAAGTCATGCCGGCCAAGCAGTACGCGCGCGGAATCCCGCATTTGATTATCATTCAAAGGCTGCGGTATGTGGGCATGGTATAAGCGAGACAGCGCGTTGACGTGCGGTGCGTTATGAAAAACATAGTGATATGTTTTAGCGCAAGCGTCAAACCGAGCGTGAAAATCGAACGTAGCCTCATGCCCCGATAAAATGCGTATATCGCCGGGTAAAACCGTATTGAGGGCGAAAGAGAATTTCTCCGGCGGAATATTGCAACATGTATCAAAGTGGGCCGCCTGTCCCAACGCGTGAACGCCCGCGTCTGTACGGCTCGCGCCCGTAACGGATATACGCTCGCATGTAAGCCTTGTTAGTGCCTCCTCCAATACCTGTTGTACGGATAAAGCGTTTTTTTGCCTTTGCCAGCCGGCGTAAGCGGTACCGTCATAAGAAAGCGTTAGGAAGACGCGTTTCAAAAGACAATACCTTCAATAATGAACACGGCTAATAAAGCGGTATAGGAAAGGCAAGCGTAAAGGTCTCCGCTTGTTAATTTCAAAACACGCAGCTTCGTACGGTTTGCCCCGCCGTGGTAACAGCGGGCTTCCATCGCCGTTGCCAATTCCGCCGCCCTGCGAAACGCGCTGACGAAAAGCGGAACGAGCAATGGTATCATCGATTTTGCGCGTTTGAATAAATTGCCCGATTCAAAATCGGCTCCGCGGGCCATTTGCGCCTTCATAATTTTATCGGCTTCCTCCAGCAGCGTAGGGATAAAACGCAGCGTAATGGTCATCATCATGGCCAACTCGTGCGCCGGGAACTTGATGACTTTTAACGGCTTAAATAACGATTCCAAACCGTCAGAAAGTGAAATGGGCGAAGTGGTCAGTGTCATTAAGCTGGTAGTGATAATCAGGTACACAAGCCTCAAGGACAAACGAACGGCTGACAACAATCCTTCGTAGGTCAATGTGACCGGTCCGATGGAGAAGATGGTCGTCTCACCCTGTGAAAAGAATAGGTTTAAGCAGAATGTTAATAACAAGATGAAACGCAGAGGCTTAATGCCTCTAAGAATAATCTTGAAAGGAACGGATGACATGTACGCGCATAATAATAAATATGCTGTCACGCATGCGTAGGCAACAATTGTTTGAGACATGAAAACAAGTATGATTACAGCGATGGTAAGCAGAATTTTGATACGCGGGTCCAGTTTATGCGTAAAACTGTCCGCCGGGTAAAACTGGCCGAGCGTGATGTTTTTAAGCATAACGCGCCTCCAAAAGCCGTGCGATTGCCTGTTCGGCTTCATCCATTAAGTAAATACCTTCTTGAATTTGAATACCCCTTTGGCGCAGCGCGTGAGCCAAACGGGCGGCTTGCGGCACACTAAGTCCGATGGTGTCAATCAAATCCGGATTCTTAAAGACTTCCCCGGGCGTTCCCGTCATCATTAACCGGCCTTTTTTCATCACGCACAGCCTCGTGGCTAAACGGGCGATTTCATCCATGTTGTGGGTAACCATAATAACAGTCAGCCCGCCCTGTTCGTACAGGGACTGAATCATTCCCAATATACCGGCGCGGCCGCGCGGGTCAAGCCCGGAAGTGGGTTCGTCCAGTACCAACACACGAGGCTTTATAGCCAGTACACCCGCGATAGCCACGCGCCGCATCTGCCCGCCGGATAGTTCGAAGGGAGATCGACTGCCAACCGTATCGTAGTCGAGTTCTACATGTGCAAGCGCTTCCCGTACGCGTGCGTCTATCTGATCAGCCGTCAATCCCAGGTTCTTAGGGCCGAAGCCGACATCCTTGATAACGGTTTCATCAAATAGTTGATACTCCGGATATTGAAAAACCAAGCCGACTTTTTGGCGAACAGCCCGGCGGTTGCAGCCTTTTACGTTGATATCCTCTCCATCCACCAACACCTGCCCTTCTGTAGGCTCCAATAATCCGTTCATATGCTG
>WRFT01000215.1 GCA_009776385.1 Clostridia bacterium | reverse complement strand
TCTATATCTTCTTGCGTGATGATCGCCGCGTCAAAGGCCGCTTCCGTCACGTAAGCGAGTTTATCAGGCGTTTCACCTTTTTGCAATTGCTGAATGATTGCCTCTACGCGGGGGCCGTGCAACGGATTACACTCCACATTATAGTTAATTTTGCCTTTCAGCGTGGCCTCCAACCCAACATGGGTGGCATCAAAGGAGATGATGGTAACTTCGCCGTTTAAGCCGTATGTACGCTTGTTTAAATCCATCGCTTCCATCGCGCCGTACGTCATATTGTCGTTTTCGCTGTACAACACATCAAAGCTATCGAACTGCTTTAATACGAGCTCCATCACTTCTTTACCCTTCACCTGCGTAAAATCACCGGAAGCGCGGTGTATGATTTCCCATCCCGCGTTTCTGTCGACGCCGGCTTGCAGGCCTTCCGTGCGGCCTATCTGCGCGGATGACCCCAAACTGCCCTGCAGATGGACGATTTTTAGGTTTTCCTTATCTTTAAAGACAGATTCCATCCATTCAACGGCGGTATCGCCTTCTTGACGGAAGTCGGAACCGACCCAGCAAGTATAAAGGGTATCGTCGGATGTATTGATCATTCTATCGACGATGATGACCGGAATACCGGCGGCCTTTGCCTCTTTCAGTACATCATCCCAGCCCTCCTCGGTAACCGGCGCGAAAACGATATAATCGGCTTTTTGCGCGATAAACTCCCGGATGGCGGCAATTTGATTTTCCAGTTTTTGCTGTGCGTCTTTTAGTATTAATCGATACCCGGCTTCCTCGCTGAAGGTTTCCCGCATGGATTTGGTGTTTGCCAAACGCCAGTCGGATTCCGCGCCGACCTGTGAAAACCCAACGGTGATTAAACCGTTATTATCCGGTGTGGTCGTAACAGGGTTGTTGTTTGCCGGAGCACATGCAGCGAGCGACAATGTAAGCAAGCATAGGGCAAATAAAATAAACTTTTTCATAATTGGTTCCTCCTGCCTTTTTTATCACTTCTATGTTCCGCAGAAGTCACACAATATCCTGCATATTACCTGTCCAAAGCGCCATGGAATTATCCGTTTTTGCAGCTTTTTACAGGTTTTAAAGGTTCCTGCCCCGCCGGAACGGTTTTAAGCTTGCCCTTCGCGGAAAAGCAGGTCGTTATTAGGTTTTTTGTTTCATTTCTTTTGTCACATCATGTGAGGATGAAGCCTTTTCTGCGCGGGATGTGCGGGCGGGTAAAGGCTTGCACGGTTCGCGGAGACGGGGATGGGACGATTTGACCGCGAAATATGCAAAAGGTAACGGGGAGGGAACGAAACCGCGAAATACGCGAAAGAGGACGGGGAGAGAGGGGTTAGGGGTTAGGAGATACCAAGGATAATAGATTGATGAGATATAGTGACATCTTGAATCCGTCTTCGCGAGCCATGTGAGGGGCGTTGCGATCCAGATTTGGACATTTATTAATATGCTTTTCATTCAAACTATTATCACAAGGTAAGGAACCCTGGATCGCCACGCCGCCTTCGACGGCTCGCGAAGACGTGCCGAGGAAACACTACACTCGCGGCTCGCGACGACGGAGAGGAAACGAAACCGCGAAACACGCGAAATACGCGAAAAACACCCTGGATCGCCGCGCCGCCGCCGGCGGCTCGCGAAGACGTATCTATCGTATCTATTTATCCCATCAATGCATTACCCTTTTGTTCGTCATCGCGAGCCGCCAACAGCGGCGCGGCGATCCAGGGTTCCTCCACTTTTTCGCACGCAAAGGCTCGCTTTCCATCATTTTCCCCGCTCACCTGTGTCATCTGCCCGTTTTTTATACTGTATATCACGTCGGCAATGGATGTAATACGCCGGGAATGGGTAACGATGATGACGCATTTACCCTCCGTATGCGCCAGCGCGGTAAAGATTTTAAGAATATCATCTTCTGTGACATTATCTAAGTTCCCTGTAGGTTCATCGGCTATGATAATACCGGGGTTGTGGGCCAGCGCCCGCGCAATAGCGACGCGCTGCTGTTCGCCGCCGGACAGCTTTAATATTTTTCGGTCGGCAGTTTCGCGGTCTATGCCGACCTTTTCAAGCAAGGCGTACGCGTACGCCTTTTTATCCGGCGCTTTTGCGCCGCTTATGTGAATGGAAAGCACAATGTTCTCAACCGCCGTAGAATCCGTAAGCAGATTATAGGCTTGAAAAATGACGCCGATGCCCTTTGCCCGGTATTCATCCCGGTCTATATCCTTCAAGTCAGTACCATTAAGCAAAATCGAGCCGCCGTCGCACACATCCAGCCCGGCAATCAGCGATAAAAGCGTCGATTTACCGGAGCCGGATTTCCCGACGATGGTAACTATTTTACCCGCTTCAAATACGGCGCTGATACCTTTTAAAACGGTGTTTTTGGTTCCTTCGTATTTGTAGGATACATTATTCAGTGTCAAAAGGCCCATACTCAAATCCTCCTCAGTTCCGTTCCATCAGTATCTTAATAGGCTCGTATTTCGTGATTTTGATGATACCGGCCGCGCTGGACAGTGTTACGAGCAAAAGCGATATGCCTATCATGGTTAGCACGACATTAAGATTGAAGCTGACATCCAAAGCCGATATCGGCTCCGCGTTCACGTTTGTCTGAACACCCGCATACATCATGCCCATGCCGGTACCGGTGTTCGGCTCCGCGGCGGTGATCTGCCCGCGCAGCAGCCTGTCCGATACGGGCTGCGCGGCCGTCGCGCCTACGGCAAACCCGACAGCCAGGCACAAGGCCGTGATGATGAGGCTTTCACAAATTAATCCCAGCGCTACCTTGCGTTTTTTCATGCCCATGGCACGCAGTACCCCGATTTCGTATTTCCGTTCCCGTATGGCAAGGGACGCCAGCAAAATGAGTATCAAGCCGCCCAAAATGAGTACCACCAGCATGAATGTGAAGGAAATCTTCGCCATTCCCTCCACGGGAGCGACGATTCGGTTATACGCTTGCTCATCTATCGTCACTTTATAATCATCAGATAACCCGGCCGCGCGCGCCTCGCTTTCAAATACGGTAATGAGCTCGGCGCTTTTTAAGTAATAGGCGGCGGTGTCCACGCGCGGATCCGATTTGGCAAAGGCAAAGGCTGTTTCATAGGTTGTAATGATGTCGTTGCGCACATTGATGGCGGCGGGAGCGTCGGCCGCCGCGCCAAATTGGTTCTTTGTTAAATCGAAGTATATACCCACGACCTTCAGCGACAGGGGGTTGTTGACAACCATGCCCTGCGCGATATCCATGATGTCGCCCGCTTGCAGGTTGTTCAGCAAAGCAAAATCCTCACTGATGATGCACTCGTTTTTTTCAGTTGGAAACGCGCCGGACGTGAT
>WRFT01000214.1 GCA_009776385.1 Clostridia bacterium | reverse complement strand
TGCGGTCTTTCGTGTGCGTGTGGGTACGCATGGGCTGCAGCTGTTTGCGTTTCGCGACGGAGTGGAAGGCTTGTTCATCGCGCGCATGAAAAGATCCAATGCCTCGCGTTGATCTGTTATCTTTTACCCTGGAAGAAGCGGCGGAGGAGCTGCGCGGCCTTTCCTTGCCTAAATACCGCGCCGGGCAGATATTCGCATGGCTTCATAAGGGAGTGGATTTCCCTGCTATGGTAAACCTGCCGGCGGACTTACGTACCAGCCTGGCTGAACGGTATGTGGCTCAACCGGCCGTTATTTTAGAAAACAAATTGTCCGGCCGCGATGATACGGTAAAGTTCCTTTTCGGCCTTCAGGACGGCCAATGCGTGGAGGGTGTCTTGATGCGCTACCGTCATGGGCGTACTCTTTGCGTATCTACCCAGGCGGGCTGCCGTATGGGCTGCGTTTTTTGCGCCAGCGCAATAGGCGGGCGCGTCCGGAACCTGACGCCCGGTGAAATGTTGGGTCAGGTCGTCAGTGTAAACCGGTACCTGGGAGATGCCGGGCATGTGAGCCGTGTGGTGTTGATGGGATCGGGCGAGCCGCTGGACAATTACGCAAACGTGATAAAATTCCTCCGCCTTTTTACCGGGTCAAGCGGCGCCATGATCAGTATGAGGCGTATATCCTTGTCCACCTGCGGACTCGTGCCCGAAATGCTCAAACTCGCTCGGGAGGGGTTACCCGTGACGCTATGCGTATCGCTTCACGCGCCCAATGATGCTGTCCGTGTCAAGTTGATTCCGGCAGCGTCAAGCTATCCGATAGAGGATGTCCTTCAGGCGTGTCGAAATTATACGCAGGTAACCGGGCGGAGAGTCATTCTGGAATATGCGCTGATAGATGGCGTCAACACGTCCGAGAGTGACGCGCGTGAGTTAGCGGAGCGGTTGCGCGGTATGCGCTGTCATGTTAACCTTATTCCGCTGAACCCCATACCCGAATCCGGTTTAAATCCGTCTTCGGAGGCGGACAGTGAACGTTTCGAACAAATACTAAAGGCAGGACATGTTTCCGTCACGAGGCGGCGTGAACTGGGGGACGATATCGGAGGCGCTTGCGGGCAGCTGCGGCGCAGTTGTTTAAGCCGGCAGGAGGCGATGAAATGAAAGCGGTGTATCATACAGACAAAGGTTACCGCCGCAGAGAGAACGAGGATTCCTATCTCGTAACCGATACGCTGTTCGCGGTAGCGGATGGTGTTGGCGGTTACCGGGGCGGTAAGGAAGCCAGTTCTAAATCATTGGCCATCCTTTCCAATCTCTTAACGGATAAAATTCCCGGTAAAGAGGAGCTTCTTTGCGCCATCGAAGAAATAAATAAGGCGATATACGATGCGCAGGAGGATGAGGACGGCTTTCAAGGCATGAGTACGACACTTTCCCTGTTATGGACGGCGCAGGACGGCATGTTCGTGGGCCATATCGGCGACAGCCGTGTTTACCTTCTGCGCGAAGGAGAATTAATACAAGTGACGCAAGACCATTCCTTGGTGGCGGAGCTGGAAAAAGACGGTTATATCACGGCCGAGGAGGCTGAAAGCTATCCGCATAAAAACATTATCACCCGCGCAATAGGCATGCAGCGTTCGGTTTTCCCGGATGTCTTTTTCATTCCGGCTTGCCCGGGCGATAAATGGCTGGTATGCTCTGACGGCCTTCACAATATGGTAAAACGTGACGACATCCATGCGATACTGGTGAGCCTGGATACGGTACAGGCTGCGGAAACATTGCTTAAAAAGGCGTTGGAGAACGGTGGAACGGATAACATCACCCTCGTACTTATTGACAGCGCGGAGGATGATTAACGCTTATGGAAGAGCTTCTTTCCGGCCGCTACCGCTTGCTTGAGGTAATCGGATCAGGCGGCATGGCCGTGGTTTACAGGGCTGAGGATATACGAACGGGCAAACCCGTCGCGGTCAAGTTCTTAAAGCAAGAACTGGAGGAAGACGACGAGTTTGCCATGCGTTTTCAACGTGAGGCGGAAGCGGTCAGCCGTATGTCGCATCATAATGTCGTCAATCTTCTGGATGTTGGGTACGAGAATGAGCGTCACTATCTGGTGATGGAATACGTTCAGGGCCAGACGCTGAAGGATTTGATACGGAAAAAGGGCCGCATGAAGCCGACGCTTGCCGCGCAAATTACGCTTCGTATTTTAGCGGCGCTCAACCACGCGCACGCGAACGGCGTCATCCACAGGGACATCAAACCGCAAAATATTCTGGTCCATGCCGACGGGCATATCAAGGTCGCCGACTTTGGTATCGCCACAAGGATGAACTCGGAAACCCTTTCTCGGGCGGATAATGTCATCGGATCGGTGCATTATATCAGTCCCGAGCAGGCTTCCGGAAAAGAGATTGGCATCACCAGCGATATCTACTCGGTGGGCGTCGTGCTCTTTGAGATGATGACCGGCCGTGTACCCTATGACGGAGACACCATCGTATCGGTAGCCATGCAGCATCTGCGCAGGGAAACGCCTTCCGTCAGGTCCTTGGCGCCCCATGTCACGCCGGGTCTGGCTTATGTGGTATCAAAGGCCATGGAGAAGGACCCGGGCAAACGGTATCAAAGCGCACAGCAGATGGGCATCGATCTGCAGGCGGCGCTCACGGGCGAGTTAGATAAGACACTGCGTGAAGAAGAAGCGAAAGACGCGGAGGCCGCGCTGCCGCAGCCTGTCAAACCAAAACGGAAGCCCATGCGGCCCGCCGTCCGGTACTTCCTGATTGCATGTCTTAGTCTCGCGGTAATCGCGGCGCTTGCCTTCGGCAGTTACGGCGTTTACAACGCGGTGGTCAATTCCGCTTCAGCGCCGGATTTGACGGGTATGGAGTTGACGGCGGCTATACGCGCGGCCCAACGGGAACGTATTCAAACGCGGTTAATCTATGTCAATCACCCCACTGTCACGGCGGATTTCGTCATCATGCAAGCGCCGGAATACGCTACCCCCATGCGGCGGGGCGACACGATGGTGCTGACCGTCTCAAGCGGCCCCAGCTTATTTGTTGTTCCTGAAATAACCAATAAGCTCATTGCCGATGCTGTCGCGGAACTCCAAAGAATCGGGTTGGTACTGACGGTAACGGAACGGGTTGTATCAATGGAACCAATCGACACGGTTCTGGAGCAGTTTCCGGAGCCGGGAGTGATTTGTGCGCAGGGCGATAAGGTGCAGGTGACCGTCTCGGGCGGGTATGTCTTAATGCCGGAACTGACGGGCTTGTCTTTTGAAGAAGCCGAAGCCACCATTAATCTTTTGGGTTTGATGCCCGGCGTGATGGAAAGCCTGAATACGACGGATCCCGAACGGGTTGGAATTATCGC
>WRFT01000213.1 GCA_009776385.1 Clostridia bacterium | reverse complement strand
CATCCACAGCATATGTTGCGCGTTGGTCATCATATCCGGCGCGGGCACATCCAAATTCGGCCCTAATTGGATGTGCCCGCGCCGGATATGATGACCAACGCGCAACATATGCTGTGGATGCTGGATGAATACGAGGCGATGACGGGCGGACGGTATCCCGGCATGATTACGGGCAAGCCCGTGGGAATGGGCGGTTCGCTGGGCCGTAAGGAAGCGACGGGTTACGGCGTGATATACTGCCTGAAGGAGTACCTGCGCAACGCGTGCATTCCCGTTCAAAACACCACCGCCAGCATTCAAGGCTTTGGTAATGTGGCGGAGTACGCCGCGCGCATGTATACAGACCTGGGCGGCAAGGTGGACTGCGTATCCTGCTGGAGCCAAAAGGACGGGAAGGCCTATGCCTTTACCAAGAGCGGCGGCGTGGACGCCGCGGAACTGGCGGGCATAAAGGATACTTACGGCGGTATCGACACGCAAAAGGCGCTCGCGCTCGGTTATCAAGTATTGCCCGGGGACGCGTGGCTTGGCCGGGATGTGGATATACTCATTCCCGCGGCCTTGGAAAACCAAATCACGCCCGCGAACTTTGGGGATATATCCGCTCGTGTTAAGGTGATTTGCGAGGGCGCCAACGGCCCCGTGACGCCGGATTGCGACCCGCTGATTCAAGCAAAGGGCATCTTTATGATACCCGACTTCTTGTGTAATGCCGGCGGCGTCACTTGCAGCTATTTTGAGCAGGTGCAATGCAATATGAACTATTTCTGGCCCATTAACGAGGTGTTTGAAAAGCTGGAATTGACCATGACCAAGGCTTTCCGCGCGGTGTATGAGCTGGCTGAACAGCGCGGTTTGTACATGCGGGACGCGGCCTATGTGATTGCCGTGCGCCGCGTGGCGGAAGCGGCTGAACTGCGGGGATGGCTGTAACGGCATCCGGAAAAAAATAAATCGGCTATTGGAGGGAGAGGGATATGTTGACCACAAACAAGAAATTGCTTCAATGGGTAGACGACATGGCCGCCATGACCCAACCGGATAAAGTCGTATGGATAGACGGAAGCGAGCAGCAGCTGGACGCGCTGCGCGCGGAGGCATGCCAAACCGGGGAAATCACCAAGCTTAACGACGAGGAACTGCCCGGCTGTTATTATCACCGCACGAATCCGAACGATGTGGCCCGTGTGGAACACCGCACGTTCATCTGCTGCAGCGATAAGCAAGACGCGGGCCCCACCAACAACTGGATGGCGCCGCAGGAAGCGTACGCCATGGCAACAGATATTTTTACGGGCGCCATGAAGGGGCGCACGATGTACGTAATCCCCTATTCAATGGGCGCGGTGGCGTCTCCTTTCGCCAAGGCGGGCATCGAACTGACGGATTCCATTTACGTGGTGCTCAATATGAACATCATGACCCGCATCGGCGCGAGTGTTCTTGACAAGCTGGGCGATTCTGACGATTGGGTACGCGGCCTGCACGGCAAGTGCGAAATGGACGAGGAAAAGCGGTACATACTGCATTTTCCGGAGGATAACACCATTTGGAGCTGTAACTCCGGATACGGCGGCAATGTGCTTTTAGGTAAAAAATGCTTTGCCCTGCGTATCGCCTCATATCAGGGCCTGCGTGAGAACTGGATGGCCGAACACATGCTGCTGATGGGCATTGAGAACCCGAAGGGAGAAATACACTATGTCGCCGCGGCATTCCCTTCCATGTGCGGCAAGACCAACCTGGCTATGATGATTCCTCCGGAGTCCTACCGCCGCAAGGGATACAAGGTATGGTGCGTCGGCGATGATATCGCGTGGATTCGGCCCGGTGCGGACGGCAGGCTGTGGGCAGTCAATCCCGAGGCGGGCTTTTTTGGCGTCGCCCCCGGTACCGGAAAAAAGTCCAATCCCAACGCGCTGGAAACGGTTCAAAAAGATACCATTTTTACCAATGTCGCCCTTAAGGATGACGGGACCGTATGGTGGGAAGGCCTGAACGATTCGCCGCCCGAACATGCCCTGGACTGGAAGGGCCGTCCGTGGACACCCGCCTGTACCGAAAAGGGAGCGCATCCCAATGCGCGGTTCACCGCGCCCGCGCGTAACTGCCCCTGCATTTCCCCGCGCTGGGAAGATCCGCAGGGTGTGCCGCTGTCCGCCATCATCTTCGGCGGCCGGCGCGCGAAGACGGCGCCGCTGGTTTATCAAGCCAGGGATTGGCAGCACGGCGTTTTTGTCGGTTCCATCATGGCATCGGAGACGACCGCGGCGGCTTCCGGCGCGGTGGGCGTCGTACGGCGCGACCCGATGGCCATGCTGCCCTTCTGCGGCTACCATTTGGGCGACTATTTAAACCATTGGCTGCAAATGGGCAAGCTGGTATCCAACCCGCCCGAAATATTCCATGTTAACTGGTTCCGTTTAAACGACGACGGCAAATTCATCTGGCCCGGCTACGGCGAAAATTTCCGCGTACTGGAATGGATTATCCGCCGCTGCCGCGGTGAAGTGGGCGCGGAGACGACACCCATTGGCTATACCGCCAAGCCCGAGGACATCGACTTGGAGGGGCTTGATTACCACATCGCGCCCGGCAAGCCATTCGGCCCGGCGGACCTAAAGGAAATTTTGAGCGTTGAGAAGGCTTACTGGCGCGACGATGCCGCCGGTATCCGAGAATTTTTTGGCAAGCTGGGCGACCGGCTGCCCGCCGAAATAGCCGACGAACTGGATAAACTGGATGAGAACGTCAAATGATTAGCAAGCCGTTTGAAAACCTATCGCTGCCGCTTTTGGGCTTTGGCGCCATGCGCCTGCCCGTTCACGGCGGCGCGACTTCCAAAATTGATGAAGACACGGTAGCCCGGATGGTAGATGAAGCCTACGCGGGAGGCGTTCGGTACTTTGACACGGCGTATCCCTATCATGACGGCGAATCGGAACGCGTCATGGGACGCCTGCTAAAGCGTTATCCGCGGGATTCCTGGTATCTGGCAGACAAGTACCCGGGGCATCAGGTTCTGTCAGACTATGTTCCGGGCCGCATCTTTGAGGAACAGCTGAAAAAATGCGGCGTGGAGTACTTTGATTTTTACCTTTTGCATAATGTTTGCGAAAGCTCCCTCGGAGTTTATACGGACAAGGCGCTGGGCATCGTCGATTATTTTCTTGAGCAAAAACGCCTGGGCCGCATTAAGCATCTCGGTTTTTCGGCGCACGGAAGCGCCGCGCTGATGGAACGCTTTCTGGACGCGTACCCGGGTAACATGGCGTTTTGTCAGATACAACTGAACTACTTAGACTGGACCTTTCAAAACGCGAAGGAGAAATACGAACTGCTAATGAAACGGGGCATCCCCGTTTGGGTAATGGAGCCGATACGCGGCGGTAAGCTGGCGGCGTT
>WRFT01000212.1 GCA_009776385.1 Clostridia bacterium | reverse complement strand
CGTCATGTACGCCGGCAAGGTGGCCGAACGCGGCACGGCCGATGAAATATTCTATAACCCGCGCCACGAGTACACCAAGGGCCTGCTGCGTTCCATCCCCAACATAGAAGATGAAACGTCGGGCCGCCTCATTCCCATTTCCGGAACGCCCGTGGATATGCTTTGCCTGCCGAAGGGCTGCGCCTTCTCCCCGCGCTGCGGCAGGGCTATGAAAGTTTGCTTATCGCAGCATCCCGGGGAGGCATGGATGAATGCCGACCATATTTCAGCCTGTTGGGTAAACGTCAAGGAAGGCGCTTGCTTGGAAAGCCGCCCTGCCGTATCGCCCGCGTCTAAAACAGGCGGGGAGGACGAGTCTTCATGAACACAGCCGCTCCTCTTGTTAAACCCTTGCTGGAAGTACGCGATTTAAAGCAGTATTTTCCCATCGCGATGGGCTTTTTTAAGACCGCCCTGCTAAAGGCTGTAGACGGCGTCAGTTTTACCGTGCAAAGGGGTGAAACGCTGGGCTTGGTGGGCGAGTCGGGCTGCGGAAAAACAACAGTGGGCCGCAGCTTGCTGCATCTGTACCCCATCACCGGCGGCGAGGTGTTCTTTAACGGCGTCAAGATAACGCGGGAAACACTGCCCGCGTTTCGCAGGCAGGCGCAGTTGGTGTTCCAAGACCCGTATTCCTCTTTAAACCCGCGTATGACCGTGGGGGATATCATCGCCGAGCCTATCGACGTGCATCACCTGTGCGCAACCAAACAAGAACGCGCCGAGCGAGTCAACGAACTGCTGCAGGTGGTGGGCCTGTCCAGTGAGCAGGCCACCCGTTACGCCCATGAGTTTAGCGGCGGGCAGCGTCAGCGTATCGGCATCGCCCGTGCGCTGGCTTCCAAGCCCGAGTTCATCGTGTGCGACGAGCCGGTATCGGCGCTGGATGTGTCCATTCAGGCGCAGGTCATCAACATGCTGGAAGACTTGCAGCGCCGTTTTGGCCTGTCCTATCTGTTTATTGCCCACGACTTGTCCGTGGTCAAGCATATCTCCCGGCGCATCGCGGTCATGTACTTAGGTAAAATTGTGGAGACGGCCACCTCCAACGAACTGCACCGTTTCCCGCTGCATCCGTATACGCAGTCTCTTTTGTCCGCCGTACCCGTGCCCGACCCGCAAAAGGCGCGCGCCATTCGGCGTATCGTGCTTACAGGCGATGTACCCAGCCCCTTGCGCGTGCCATCCGGCTGCCCGTTCCGCACGCGCTGCGCGCGCGCCATGCCGCTGTGCGCTCAGGAAGAACCTGTTTTCCAAGAGGCCGCTCCCGAGCATTTCGCGGCCTGTCACCTGCTGCAAAAGGCGTAAAATAAAAATCCCACGCATGCGCGTGATAATATATACACCTTATCAACCCGGACGAATAAGAAGGAGGAGAACCATGAAAAAACTGATCGCGATCCTGTTATCCCTGATGCTGGTCTGCGGCGCCGTTTCCGCGATGGCCGAGACCATCTCCATTATGTACGGCGGCGGCACGCCCCGCTCCATCGACCCCGCCCTGAACACCGCCACCAATGGCAGCAACACGCTGCGTCACGCCTGCGCGGGCTTAATGGGCTTCCAGCTGGATGAAAACGGCGTACCCGTCCTGGCGCCGGAAATTGCCGAATCTTACGAGATTTCGGAAGACGCCATGACCTATACCTTCAAACTGCGCGAAGGCCTCAAGTGGTCCAACGGCGATGATTTCAAAGCCAGCCAGTTGGTTAACTCCTGGAACCGCGCCGTGTCCGAAGAGCTGGCCGCCGAGTATGCCTATATGTACGGCGTGGTCGCTTTAAATGACGATGGTTCCTTGATGATTTCCGCCGATGACGAAGCCGGCACGTTTACCGCGTCGGTCGTCGCCCCCACCCCCTATTTCCTGCAGTTGATGGCGTTCCCCACGTTCATGCCGGTTCCGGATCATGCGGATAACGACGGCGTGTGGGCCACCAACCCGGAAACCTATGTCGGCTTGGGCGCTTTCCGTATGGCAAGCTACGCCGTGGACGACGTCATTGTCTTCGAAAAGAACCCCTACTACTGGAACGCTGATAAGGTAACGCTGGAAACAATTAACTGCTATCTGGCGGAAGAACCGATCGCCATTCAAACCGCGTACGAAAACGGCACCGTCATCTTTGCCGAGGGCCTTCCGGCCACGGATTATGACAGGCTGAATGCCGAATTCCCCGGTGAATTGCAGTTCCGGCCCATGCTGGGAACTTACTACATTTTAATGAACGTCCATAAGGACCTGTCCCCCGTTGGCGGCGAGCCGATGAGCATTCAAGACCAGGCGAAGACCCGTATCGCCCTGGGCAAGATGATCAACCGTCAGGACTTGGTGGACTATGTTACCCGCGGCGGACAAACGCCCGCCACAGGCTTCTTCCCGGCCGGTTTGGGTGATGGCCTCAACATGAACATCCGCGCGTCGGAAACCTACGGCACATGGTATGCCAACACGGGCGTGCCCTCCGAAGAGAATGAGGACTTCACCATCGACCAGGTCGAGGGAATCAACGAACTCATCGCGTTGGGCTATACCTACACCGGCTCCATCGAGGGCGGAGACATTGCCTTCTCCGACATTCCCTCCATCGAGTTCTCGTTTAACAACTCCGGCGCCAACGCGCTCATCATCCAATACGTGCAGGATACATGGAACAAAATCGGCATTCCCAGCACCATCAACCAGGAACCCTGGTCCACGCTGCAAAGCTCGCTGGTTGCCGGCGACGCGGAAGCCGCGCGTATGGGCTGGATCGCGGACTTTAACGATTGCGTCAACTTCCTGGAAATCTTCCTGAGCGTCTCGGGCAATAACTACCCGCGTTTGGGCAAAGATCTGGGAACCTACACTCGTAACACCGAGCTTACCGCGGATGCCGGTACCGGCGCATATTGGGGACCGAACGGCGACCAAACCTGGGTTGAGGTGTTCGACGGACTGGTCAAGGCCATTCAGCTGGAGACCGACTCGGCCGCGCGTGCTGAAATGTGCGCGGAAGGTGAAAGGATTCTCATGGCCACCGGCGGTGTCGCGCCCGTTTACTTCTATACCAGGCCCGTGCTCATCAAGTCCACCATTCAGGACCTCATCATGGTAGACACCAATGACACGCTGTGGAACTATGTCACCATCACGGAATAATCGCGAAGCAAAATCTTAAAAGGGAACATACTATCGGCCCCCCGCCCTCGGGCGGGGGGTTTTTTGATGGGGACAGCTTAATAAATCTGACTTATATTGTTGAGATATATAAATACAAAAGTTCATGTCTTCGCGAGCCGTGTAACGGCGTGGCGATCCAGATTTTGACATTTATAAATATAATGACAATGCAGATAATAATGACAAGGTAAGGAACCCTGGATCGCCACGCCGCCT
>WRFT01000211.1 GCA_009776385.1 Clostridia bacterium | reverse complement strand
TTTCTGATTCAGCGCGGCGTGGATGTGGAGGTACCGTGGTATGTAGCGGAAGTGATACAAAACGCAATCCGATCGGACAACCAAGCGGACGACCGGCTGAGGCTGGCCATGGAAGAACTGAAGAACTAAGGCGCGAGGCGGCGGGAAACCGCCGCCTCTATTTCAAATCATAGGAGGCCGGGGGCATGACGATTAAACAGGCCATTGAGCAGACGAGGGAAATAAAACCGAATCCGTACAGTGACAAGCATTTAAAAGAATGGCTGTCGATAGCGGACGGCCAGATATTCAAGTACCTGCAGGGCTTTGAGGACTTGACGGAATCGTTTGACGGCTACGACGGCGACACGGACGATGAAACGGAATTGCTGGCCGAACATCCGTTTGACGCGCTGTATATCGACTGGTTAAAGTCAAAAATCGACATGGCGATGGAGGAATACGAACGGTATAACATTGACGCGACATTATTTAACGAAGGGCTGAACGCCTATACCAGATACATCGTGCAGAACAGGACGCCGCGACAGGATTACACGATTGTTTGGCCGAGGCTGTAGGAGGGTAACATGCTGCCGACGATACAAGCGCCCAGGCGCAGACGGGAAATTGTATATGATTTTGCGGGGCTGAACCTAAACGAGGTAGCGGGGCGCGGCGAGTTTTTGAAGCTGGATAATGTGGAGCCGTGCGAGTTCGCGGCGATACGCACAAGGAAGACGAGGGCGAACTTTAGGGTCATCCCGGACTTTGGCGGGATGCTGGGGAAGGAAAAACTGTTTTGGATAGAAGACGGGGGCATATGGTACGACGGCGGCCGTTACGGGGATGTGACGGCGGGCGATAAACAACTGGTTTCCATGGGAGGGTATGTGCTGGTGTTTCCGGACAAGCTGTGTTTCAACACGGACACGAAGATTATAACGAGCCTGGAGAACGCGCGATCTATCACGGGTAATATCACCGTGCAGCTGGCGAGGTATGACGGGACGCCATACACGGGGTACACAACAAGCGCGTCACCGCCAAGCAATCCAACAAACGGGATGCTGTGGATGGACACAAACAACGGGCTTTTTTCGTTGAAGGAATACTCGGGGGCGACCGAACAATGGGTATCGGTGGCGAGTACCTATTTAGCGGTGCAATCAACGAATATTGGGGTGGGATTCAAGGCCGGGGACGGCGTGAATATAACGGGGCTGAATGTCGCGGGCGCGTCGGGTGACGCGATACTGGCAGACGTGACGAATAACCGCATTGTGATTAAGGGCGTGATGACCGGGACGCATACGCAGACAGGCGGCATGACCATCAAACGGGAAGTGCCGGACATGGACTATTACGCGTCGATGAATAACCGCGTGTGGGGCTGTTCAACCAAGAATCACGAGATATACGCGTGCAAGCTGGGAGACCCGACCAACTGGCGAAGCTATGAGGGGTTGTCTACAGACAGCTACGCGGCGACGGTGGGATCGGACGGCGCGTTTACGGGCGCGGCGCATCATCTTTCAAGCGTGCTCTTCTTCAAGGAGGGCTGCGTGCATAAGCTGTTTGGGGACGCGCCGGGGAATTTTCAGATATCGGAAATCAACTTTCGGGGCGTGGAACGCGGATCGGAAAAGTCTATCTGCGTGGTGAACGAGATTTTATACTATAAATCCCCAGACGGGGTGATGGGGTATGACGGGACGATACCCAGGGACGTGGGGGCGCGGCTGGGGCCGTATAAGTACACGAACGCGCGCGCGGGGCGCAACGGAAGTGATTTATACATGTGCATGGAGCACGGCGGGAAATACACCTTTTTCGTATTGGACACGACCAAGGGCGTATGGCGCACGGAGGGCGATATCAAGGCGAAGCAGTTCACCGACCGCGCGGGTAACGGCTACTATGTGGAGGAAGACACAAACAAGCTGGTAGCCTTAAACAGCGCGGAAGGCAGCACGATCTTCGACGACCCGATGCCGGAGGATATCAAAGATATATCCTGGCAGATGGAAACCCATGAGCTGTTCGCGCAGATGCCGGACTTTAAGCACACGGCGCGGATACAAATCACGAGCGAGTTAAAAGGGGTTGCCGAAGGCGGGGTATATCTGACGGACGAAAGCGGTATCTTCTCGCGGGTAGGCGATATAGAGGAGGGCGCGCGGCGCATGACCGTGGTAAGGGTACCGGCGATGAGGAACACCAGGACACGTTTAATGATAGCGGGCAAGGGCAGTTTTACGCTATATGCGATGAGCATGTTTATAGAAAGCGGGAGCGACAGCACGTATAAGGGAGGGGTATAAAATGAGTTCGATGAGCATGTTAGTACCGATAAGCCGGGTAGCGAAGGTGAAAGAGGCTTTGCCGCAGCTGGCGCCGATCATCGCGCCGAAGCTGACCACGCCGGGGGTCGCGGCGCCGAAGGTGCCGGTTGCCGCGGCGAGCAATGTATTGACGCCGAAGACAAACACGACAGGAGGGTTTTACGGGCCGCCTCCGCCTCCGCAAATGCTGCCGGTCGCGGCGGCATCGGGAGGAATCAGCCCGGCATTAAACCCGGTGATGGAACTGCCGGAGATAAAGGGAGGCGGCAGGAGCAAGGCGACGCCGAAGGTCAACCCGTATGACGCGCTGGTAATGGACGCGCAGAACCGTTTAAAAGACCTGGAGGGGAAGAAACCGGGCGCGTATACGAGCGTTTACCAAAAGCAGATAGACGCCTTATTACAGGGCATATTAGACAATGAAAAGTTCAGCTATGACCTGGAAGCGGATCCGCTGTACCGTCAGTACCGGCAGCAGTATGTTGATTTAGGAAACAGGGCGATGCGGGACACGACCGGGAACGCGGCGAGCTTGACGGGCGGATACGGGAACAGCTACGCGGCGACGGCGGGCAACCAATCCTATCAGAACTATTTAGGGCAATTAAACAACGTGATTCCTTCGTTGTACGATTCGGCTATGAACGCGTGGCAGAACCAACAGCAGCGGCGTCATAACCAGATGGCGGAACTAAACAGCCTGGAAAGCACGAACTACGGCCGTTATATGGACGAGATGAAGCAGTACCAGAACGAGTTAGATTATTGGTACAACAAATACAGGGATGATCAGAAGATGCAGCTGGCGTGGAAGTAGAGTATGCAAACGACGGGCTTTCGCCCCGGACCCATATTGTTAGTTTTCTACAGCAACATATGATGAAAGCGTTGAATACTAAGAAGCGAATGATAACGCTGTTTCAATCAGTATGTAGTATGAGTAGTAACAGATTAAACTTCTTCCTCGCCGGTATGGGCGTCGCAAGGGAAAAAGAGCCGATTCTCTTTTCGGATAAGGTCGGCCGTTTGCATAATGGCAAGCGACTCACCCGGCGGCATAATAGGGGACTCTTTCAGCCCCCGATCCAAACAACGCATG
>WRFT01000210.1 GCA_009776385.1 Clostridia bacterium | reverse complement strand
GCGGCAGTCACGCCGGGCTGTGATCCGCCGTTGGACACGTCCCGGTTCCCCGTGGTTTCCTTGAGCTCGTCTATCTTGTATTGACGCATCGCGTACACCTCGCCGCCCAGGTCTTTACCCGTTATCGGCTGCAAGTGCAGCGGGTTGATTGCGCCCGTCACGTGTACAAACTCTTTGCGCATGTCCGCGAACTCGCCCTCGTTCACCCCCGCTTGGTCGCTGATGAAGTAACGCGGCTGCGCGTTGAACGCCGCGTTATTGAGTATCAAGGTGTCCAGTTTGTCTATGGTCTCCTGCGGGTTACGCATAATGTCAATCAGCCCGTACCCCGCGGGCGTCCCTTCCGCAGGAATCAGGGTATCGAATACGAACGGGTAAAGCCCGTGGCGGTACAGCCCGGACTCTTTTAGTGCCGTATCGTTCTCGGTCGCGTACAATACAACGTCCTGCGTGTACTTGCACAAATGCAGCTTACCGTTTTTCTTATAGTACCAGTCAATCACCAACGCTTTTTCTTTGTCGCCCCAGCCGTCGGTATTTTCATGCGCGTAGCCGGCAAGCTCCCCCGTGTTGGCCGGGGTCAGGTTCTTGGTTTGTTTCGGGTACTTCTCTTTAAGGGTGTCCCCGTCCCACAGCGCCGCGTGAAACAGATACTTTGATTCCTGTATGTCCGTGATACCCGGCTCCCAGTACAAATTTAGCAGGTCAATCTTACGTACTTCCACGTCTCCCAGCCCGTTTTCCTTCGCCGCGTTCCAGAACACGCCATGCACGCCGGTGCCCTGCTTTAACTTATACCACCAGATATCAGAATATGTTTGCTCATACTCGTTTTGCTCCATCACCACCGGAAGCACAGAGGACAGTACCACCGCGTCCGCCCGGTCTCCCTCCTCACGGGGAAGTACCATCGCCTCCGGGTAATTATCCATCGCGTCCGCGTGCTTACTCATCACGCTATTTATCAGCCACGCCGAACGGCTGCGCTCCTCGCCGCCCGAGCGTTTGATGACATCATTCTTCAGCCGGTACCAGCGCTCGTTCTCTATGATCCGCTCCTCCAGCAGCGCCTTCCCCGCCTTATACCGCCTCATCTCCTCTGACGCCTCCCGTACCTCCGCCGCCCCGATCATACCCCTCACCCCCTTGCTGTTTGTATCCGGCGTTTCATTTAACGTAACACAAAAAAGAGAGGGGTTTCTCCCCCTCCCGCGCCGTGATTGTTTTATGCCTTTTGAAAACTGTTTATGGGTGACGCCCCATTACCCTTTTATCCCCCGCAGCAATGCTTATACTTCTTTCCGCTGCCGCACGGGCAGGGGCTGTTACGGCCGGGTTTATCGGAAGCCTTCACCGTACGCGGTTTTTGGGGCAGCCGTTCTCCGCCCGCCTGCATATCCTCCGGCTTGGCTACCGCTTTGCGTTTCGGCGCGCGCCGAAGCACGGCGCGGTACAGCTTCATCAGCGTATCCTCGCGTATTTGCCGCGTCATCTCATCAAACATCGCGAAGGATTCGATGCGGTATTCCATCACGGGGTTATGCTGCGCGTACGCGCGCAAACCGATACCATCTCTTAACTGATCCATGTCGTCAATATGGTCCATCCACCGTTTATCTATCTCGCCTAACAGCACGACGCGCTCGAACTCGCGCATCTCCACGCCCATTTCCTTAAGCTCCCGTTCGCGTTCCGCATAGAAGGCAGCCGCCTCCGTATAAAGAAGCTCGACGCCCTCCTCTTTGACGCCATTGAGCAGCTTCTGCTCGCAGCGGGCAATCGTTGCGCGTTTCAGGCAAACCCGCTCCAGATGGTCGGCAATCTCCTTTAAGCTGTCCGGGGTCAGCTCGTCCCCCTCGCAATACTTCTCCAAGGTATCGGTAATCAGCTCGCGCACCATTTGAATAATGTACCCGCGCATATCCTCGCCCATGAGTATCTGACGGCGCTGGCCGTACATGATTTCGCGCTGCTGGTTCATCACGTCGTCGTACTGCAGCACATGCTTTCTGATGTCAAAATTGCGGCCCTCAATGCGTTTTTGCGCGTTTTCAATCTGCTTGGTCAAAAGCCCGGCTTCCAGCGGATCGTCATCCCCCAGCCCCAAGCGCTCCACGATGGGCGCGATTCTGTCTGACCCGAACAGGCGCATGACATCGTCTTCCAGCGAAATAAAGAACTGGGTGGAACCCGGATCGCCCTGCCGCCCCGCGCGGCCGCGCAGCTGGTTATCAATACGGCGGCTCTCGTGCCGCTCGGTACCCATAATGTGCAGGCCGCCCGTTTCCACCACGCGGTCATGCTCCCTATCGGTTTGCGCCCGAAACCGGTCAAACAACGATTCGTAAACACGCCGCGCCTCCAGCGTCTCGGAGGTCACGTTTTCGTTGTGGCCCGTGGCCTCCTCAATCAGTTCCTCCGCGTACCCCTCCTGGCGCATGGTCCTGCGGGCGAGGAATGACGGGTTGCCGCCCAACAGAATATCCGTGCCGCGGCCCGCCATGTTTGTGGCGATGGTAACCGCGCCGTAATGACCGGCCTGCGCGATGATCTCCGCCTCTTTTTGATGGTTCTTGGCGTTGAGCACCTCGTGGGCAATGCCCGTCTTACGCAGCATTCCGCTTAGCATTTCCGATACTTCCACCGACACGGTGCCCACCAACAGGGGCTGCCCCGTTTCGTGCCGTTTGACGATTTCCGCCAAAACGGAGGCGAACTTCGCGCGTTTGTTTTTATAGACGATATCGTTTAAATCCCGGCGAATCATCGGCTTATTGGTGGGCACTTCCACCACGTCCAGCCCGTAAATGCCCTGAAATTCATCCTCCTCGGTCTTGGCGGTACCCGTCATGCCGGCCAGCTTATCATACATCCTAAAATAATTTTGAAAGGTGACGGTGGCCAGCGTCCGGCTTTCACGGGCGACCTCCACATGCTCCTTGGCCTCTATCGCCTGATGCAAGCCATCCGAGTATCGGCGGCCAATCATCAAACGGCCGGTGAACTCATCCACGATGATGACCTCGCCGTTTTGCACCACATAGTCCACGTCGCGTTTCATCATGGCGCGGGCCTTTAAGGCTTGCAGCAGATGATGGTAAATTTCTATGTTTTGTATATCGGACAGGTTTTCAATGCCGAAGGCGGCCTCCGCCTTCACCGTGCCCTGCTCGGTGAGGATGACGGACTTTTCCTTTTCGTCCATCTCGTAATCCTGCTCCCGGCGCAAACGGCTGACAAAGGCGTCCGCCCGCTCATACATATCGGTAGGCTTATCCCCATGCCCGGAGATGATCAAGGGCGTGCGCGCCTCGTCCACCAAAATGGAGTCCACCTCGTCCACGATGGCGTAGGCATGCCCGCGCTGAACAATATCCTCGCGGTAGATAACCATGTTGTCGCGCAGATAATCAAACCCCAGCTCATT
>WRFT01000209.1 GCA_009776385.1 Clostridia bacterium | reverse complement strand
GCCGTCCGCTGTCGGCTGCGCCTGATGGACATGCGCGGAACGTTGCCTCGTTAAATGGACGCTGCTCCCGTGATGTTGGATGACATGCGGCGGCGATGTGATCGCACCATCCTTATCCGGGTTAAAAACGGCCAGACTGCCGGATGTATAGTTGGAAACGGTAAGCCGGTTGCCCATGGGTAAAACATGGCAAGGCGCGTCACCATGGACCGGTTGCTCACCTGTCAGGGTCAGTGTGCCGTCCGGCTGTATGCGATAAGATACCGCTCCGCCGTTAAGCGTTTCCCGAACAGCGTATAATCTGTTCCCTTGAACCGCCAAATAGGAAGGATTTACGGCTTCGGTGCAACCGGCTAAATGAAGTGTCTCGTCGTGCCATATAAAACGATAAATACCTTTACTATTTATGTTTGTATATGTTCCGACATACAACACGGTCTCCGTATGCAATGCCCCCATTCCCCTGTCACTTTGGCGTTAAACCGCTTCAAAAAATGAAGCGCCGTGCTTGCATATGGGGCAGATGAAGTCATCAGGCAGGGTATTCCCCTCATAGATATGGCCGCATATCTTACAGGCGAATCGTTTGACCGCCGTATCCGTTGCGGGTTTAACCTTTGGCTTAATGTGATCCTGATAATACTGATACGTCACACTCGGTGTGTCCGACAGGGCAAAGGCCTGTGTGACACAGGCGATAAACACCGTATGCGTTTGACAATCGACGGTTTGTAAAACCTTCGCGGCTATCACGCCGCTGACATGCTCCTGAAGGTATACCACGCCGTTTTCCGCGCGGGCTTCAGGCTGTTGCTCCGCGAACTTGTCGATATTCCTCCCGCTTTGATACCCAAAACGTTGGAATATGCTAAAGGGAGCGTCTTGGGTTAACACAGACACGTTAAACAGCCCTGTACGCATCATCATATCGTAGGTCAGCGAGCCCTTGCGCATGGTGAGGGATATGGTTATAGGATTGTCCGTCACTTGAATCGCCGTATTGGTCACGCAGCCGTTATCTTTGCCGCCGTCATGGGCGGTAACGATATACAAACCGTAGGACAGCTTAAACAACGCCTGAGGCTCTACCAATCCCGCCGCGGAAGCGTTGCAGACCGGCGGTGCGGGAGAAATACCGCGGGCTATTTCTAACGCCATCGCCTCTATTTGGGGCAGCTGATCCTCTGACAAGGCGGACTGAAGGTTCAAGGCGCTCTCTATCCAGGTGATATGCTTGCATGCGCTCAGCTTTTCGCGTATCAAGCCGCCGCTGGCCGGCGCCCAAGAACCGTTTTGTATTATTCCTATGGTGCGGTTTTGCAAGTTATGCGCGGCCAAATCGTGTACCAGCGCCTCCATGGCAGGGAAAATGCGCATATTCGTGGTGGCGGACGCGAAGATCAGGTGGCTCCACCGGAATGCCTCTGCGATGATTTGAGACGCCGATGCGGCGGATACATCGACCATCACGGTCTTGACGTTCAAGTCCCGCAAGCGGGCGGAGAGGATCTCCGCTGCGTTTTCGGTATTACCGTATATGGACCCGTAGACAATCATCACACCGGCGGACTCCGGTTCATACCGGCTCCACAAATCGTATTTTAACAGTATATCCTGCAGGTTCTTACGCCAAACATAACCATGCAGCGGGCAGATCATGTTTATCTTCAGGCTTGCGGCTTTATGAAGCAGCGCGGCTGTTTGTATTCCGTATTTTCCGACGATATTGGTATAATACCGCCGTACTTCGGGAAGATAGTCCCTTTCAAAATCGACTTCGTCTGCGAACAGCCCCCCGTTGAGCGCGCCGAAACTGCCGAATGCGTCGGCGGAAAAAAGCACACCGTCCGTTTCATCAAAGGTAACCATCACCTCCGGCCAATGCACCATCGGCGCCATGATGAAACGCAGCGTATGCCTTCCCGTGACCAGCGTATCGTTTTCTTTAACAATCAGCGTGTTTTCCGCAACGTCCATATGATAAAACTGCTTGATGAGCGCCAGCGCTTTGGCAGTACATACCATCTTCATGTGGGGGTATCGGGCTAGTAAATCGGGAATCGCGGCGGAATGATCGGGTTCTAAATGTTGTATAACCAAATAGTCGAGGTTCCTCCCCGCCAACGCCTCCTGAAGGTTTTCAATAAACTTATGTTTCACGGCGCGATCGGCCGTATCAAAAAGAACGGTCTTTTCATCATCAAGCAGATAGGCGTTGTAGGATACCCCTTCGGGAACGGAATATACCCCTTCAAAAAGAGATAAGCGCCTGTCGTTTGCGCCGACCCAAACCAGATCCTGAGAAATTTTCTTAATTAAATACATGGGCCTGCTCCTTTATTCATATATTACAAGGCAGCATATGGAAGGAATACTGTCCGGTTATAACCGTCTGTATGCCTGATGCCTGGCCTCGCCCGCTTCCCATTCCGCTTTCTGTTGGCTCGTTTCTGCAAGCAATGGCGGTACGGGCACGGGTTTTTCGTTTTCATCCAGCGTAACCATCACCACATAGGCTGAGTTTATCATCCGGCGTTCACCGGACAGCCTTTCGGCGTATGTATCCACCTTGATTTCCATGGACATCCGGCTGACATATGTTACACGCCCAATCAGCACGATGGTTTCGTTAAGATATGCCGCCGCCTTAAATTGCAGGTTGTTGATCGATACGGTGGTGGCTTCCCGTCCGGAATGACGCCTTGCGGCGACCGCCGCGACGATATCTATCCACTCTGCCAGACGGCCGCCGAACAGCCTTCCGGAACCGTTGATATCGCCGTGCATGATGATTTGCACTTGCTTGGTTTCAGAATCCGCGGCGCGTTTTATATCAGGACCCGCCATATTTTTAGTACCCGCTTTCATGAGATCTTCCGCAAGGAGCATATGGCCCGTGCGCGGCCTATGGTCTTTTCCGCTTTATATCCCCGGCGTCCCGAGGCAGGGAAAGCCTCAGTTTACCGCTTCTGCGAATCCATACGACGGCGCTTTGCAAAACAATAAACACACACAGCAGCAACCCGCTGATAATGGCTTGATAATTCGAGTTGATACCGGCGGCCCTGATAATTTCGTTAATAGCCAATAGGGACAGCGCGCCGATAGGGGATCCAATCATGTTGCCCACCCCGCCTGTTAAAAGCGTGCCGCCGATAATTGAAGATGCGATGGCCTTCATTTCAAAACCGCTCGCGTTTCCTACATTGCCTGCGCCCGTTTGCATGATAAAGGTGTATCCGGCGATACCCGATAACAGCCCGCACAGGACATAGGAAAAAAAGCGGGTGCGTTTCACGTTGATGCCCAGCATGAGGGCGCTTTGGCTGTTCCCGCCTATGGCGTACAGGCTGCGCCCGAATCGTGACCACTTCATCAAAATGGCGACGACGGTAACGACAACCAGCACGACAATCGTACCCAAACTGATGCG
>WRFT01000208.1 GCA_009776385.1 Clostridia bacterium | reverse complement strand
CCTGGTGGAAGTGGCGGAGAGCATTGAGCTGTTTGAACATGCCGTTCATCCTTATACACAAGCGCTCATCTCGGCTATTCCCGCCGCGGACCCGGACTTTGAGGCGCAAAGGCAGCGGGTAAAATTGGCAGGTGAAGTGCCGAGCCCCCTTGACCCGCCTTCCGGATGCCGTTTTCGTACACGCTGCCCGCGCGCGAATAAGCTATGCGCTAAAGAGACGCCGGAACTGCATGAAAAAAGCGCCGGACATTTTGTGGCTTGTCACCATTGCTGATTACTAACGGTTTCAGACTCTAATTTTTATTATAGAGGGCATGCGGGCTTTACGGGTACAATGGTTACATTGGCTTGAGGTTTTGGTCAAGCCGCTCAATAATCCGTGCAAGGTGCCTTTGGCGCCCTTCATCCGTTTTTGCGTCAAAATACGCCCTCGCGTATGTCTTTTTCACGGATGGCGGCATAGCCATGATATTGGTATGCGCCGGTTCATGTCCCTTAATTATTTGAAGCAGCGCCTCAACATGCTCCTGTGTCATCGCGGGCGCTTTAGGCGCGTCCCATTGGCCGTATTGCTTGGCATCTTCTATTGTTGCCCTGCCGGCATCGGTCATCAGCCCTTGCTTTTCCAACGTTTCAGACAGTTTTTTGTTCTTATCAGACCATTTGCTGCCTTTACGCCGCCGGGAAAAATACTTGACATAGGTTTGGTCGTCAACGCTTTTCATCTGCCCGTCGATCCAACCGAAACAAAGGGCTTCTTCGAGAGCCTCGTTTGCCGTTATGGTTTGTGGGCCGCCGGATTTACCGAATAACACCCACACGCCGTCTGATGCCGTATGGTTGTCGCTCAGCCATTTTCTAAACACAGCCCGTGAGTCAAACCGCAAATATGTCATGCCATTCCATCGCCTTTCTGCTTGTTGCCCGAGCATGAATAGAACCGCCTCGTCCGCGGGACAGAAGTCGTGTTGCCGGATGTTTTCAATCTTAATCCATTTTAGGTCATGATGCTCCAGCAGCTGCGGAACTCCATCGGCAATGACGGCGTTATATACCCAAAGGTGTATGCAAGCATCCGCATACCGGTATACCGTATCGGCGAAGAGATGACGCACAGACAACTCAACTGACAGTTCTTCACGGCACTCCCGGACCAACGCCTCTTCCCTTGTTTCACCCGGCTCCACTTTCCCGCCGGGAAACTCCCAAAGCAAAGGTCTGGCTTTATGTTCAGGCCTTTGACAGATTAAAAATCGATCCGCATCCCAAATAAGAGCGGCGACGACATCTATCATCAAACCATGACCCGCTTGCTTGGATTTGCCATATGCTTCCACTTATTCGCTTGGCATTCATCATAGGAATTTGTCATGTAAGCATATCTATGACCATCTTGGCCAGGAGGAGCGTCAGCACCACCAAGAGTATCAATCGAATGAAACGGGCGCCTCGGCGCAGCGTCAGTGACGCGCCCAGTACGTTTCCGGCAATTCCGAAGGCGGCGGCTGTCAGGCCCAACGGAACAATCACCTTGCCCCCGATTATAAAAACGATCAGTGAAGACAAATTACTGGCAAGGTTGACCACTTTGGCGCTGCCGGACGCGTCCACCGCGTCCATGCCCAGCACCATGGTCATAATGAGTATGAGAAACGTTCCGGTACCGGGCCCTATCAGCCCGTCATAAAACCCGATGACAAGGCCAATTAAAGCACAGTAAAAGGGAAGGGTACCTGCAGGAATACGGCGGACAGCGGCAAGCCCGTCTTTTTTAAAAAGTACAACGGCAGCCACGATGGGAATCGCCGCGATAACCATCCAGCGTATGTACTCCGGATTGATGTGCATCAACAGCCGCGCACCCAAGATACTGCCGGGGACAGCCGTCAAGGCGGCAGGCAGCGCCGCGGATAACCGCACCTTGCCGCCCGCTTGATACCGTATGACGGAAGCGGTTGTTCCCAGGCTTGCGGACAGCTTATTGGTACCGGCCGCTATTTCCGGCGAGAGCCCGGCCAGATAGTACGCGGGCAGCGATATGAGGCCTCCGCCTCCGGCGATGGAATCCACGAAACCCGCCAACATCACCAGGGGACATACAATCAGATAAGCTTGTATCGGCAAGCTATCACCCGCCTTTATGGTCAGAATCGGCAAACTCCCCGTATATCGCACGGATAGTCTTGTCATAGTCCATATCGTGCACACCGACAATAATAGATATTTCACTGGATCCCTGGTCTATCATGCGTATGTTTACGCCCGCTTTGCTAATGGCAGAAAAGAGCCGCGCGGCGGTACCATGCGTTTGAACCATGCCGCGGCCGACGGTGGCAATAATAGCCATATGATCATGGACGACTATGGTATCCGGGTTCGTAGAGGCGACGATATCCGCGATAATCCTTTCCCGTTTGCCAACAAGCGCCGCTTCCGGGACGACGACACACATCGTATCGATACCGGTCGGCAGGTGCTCAAACAGGATGCCTTCCTTCTCGATTACCTCCAGCACGCGCCTGCCAAAACCGAGTTCCGCGTTCATCATGGCTTTATCGATGGAGATGACGCTGAAGCCCTTCTTGCCCGCGATACCCGTGATGGTGCGGTTCGGCGGCACCCCCTCGGCATCATAGGTAATGCGTGTTCCCGGATGCAGGGGTCGGTTTGTATCACGGATAATGGTTGGAATACCGGCTCTGTGAACGGGAAAAACCGCGTCCTCATGCAAAACGGACGCGCCGGAATAGCTTAACTCGCGCAGCTCCCGGTACGTAATGCTTTCAATTTCCGCAGGATTGGCTACGACGCGCGGATCCGCCATCAAGAAGCCCGGGACATCCGTCCAGTTTTCATATACATCGGCAAAGGCGGCACGCGCCGTGATAGCGCCGGAAATGTCCGATCCGCCGCGAGGGAATACATGCACCTGCCCGTCAGGCGAACCACCGAAAAAACCCGGAATCACCGCCTTGATACCCTTTGCGAGCCTTTGGCTGAATACCTCTTGGGTGGCTTCGGAGTCGAATTGCCCGTGCGTGTTAAAGAGAATGACCGTTTGCGGGTCGATGAACTCGAACCCCAGCAGCGCCGACATTAACAAGCCCGAAAGATACTCGCCGCGGCTCACGCAAAAATCTACGGATGCGCCCGAGCGTACCTTGCCGCGAATATCGTTTAAAATAGTTTCAAGATCAACGGATAGCCCCAAGCCCTCTTGAATATCGGTGAAGCGCGCCCATATCGTACGGAACAGGCCGGCATCCTCAGCGCCCTTTTGGCTGGTATCATGCCAGCGATATAAAAGGTCCGTGACCTTATCGCTGTAAAGGCCATACTTGCCGGGCGCGCTGACAATAACCAGCTGACGCTCCGGATCGGATAGAATAATATCCCGAGCCTTTAAAAACTGTTCCGAGCCCGCCAGTGAGCTGCCGCCGAACTTGACAACCTTT
>WRFT01000207.1 GCA_009776385.1 Clostridia bacterium | reverse complement strand
GTTTGCCACGACCGGCAACCACATCATTTTCTTGCGGAACGCCATGGGCAATGTGGATTATCAGACTGTCGAGGCGGCGAAGAACATGGGGGCGTCGCAGTTTACGATACTCCGGAGGATCGTTCTTCCGGTGCTTCTGCCTTCTTTGCTGGCCGTCACAATCCTCACGTTCATGACGGGCCTTACCGCTACCTCGGCGCCGCTTCTTGTCGGCGGACGTGATTTTCAGACAATCAACCCTATGATACTTCAGTTTTCCAGAATGGCAGGGTCCAGGGATCTGGCCGCGCTCATGGCAATCATTCTCGGCGCCGCGACTATGATACTTGTATTTCTGCTTTCACAGCTAGAAAAACGCGGGCATTACCTGTCCGCGTCAAAGGTCAAGACTTCCATCGTGAAGCAAAAAATACAGAACCCTGTTGTAAATGTCCTCGTCCATATCTATGCTTGGTTCATGTTTTTTGTTTATGTTTCGCCCGTCGTACTCATAGTACTCTTTTCTTTTACAAACTCGGCGACAATAGGCAGAAGACAGTTGGATCTGTCGGTCATGACCCTGGATAATTACATCGGAGTTTTCTCAAGGGTCAGCTCCTACCGGCCGCTCCTTGTCAGCGTCGTGTACGCACTGATTGCGGCGGCGGCTGTCGCGGTGCTGATAATCATAGTTTGCCGCGTCATCACAAGGTATAAGAACAAACTAAGCGCCGCTCTCGAGTATGGGTTTATGATACCCTGGCTGCTTCCTGCCGTGCTGGTCGCGCTCGGGCTCATTACTACATTTAACCTGCCGCGCTGGTTTATGTTCAACCGGGTCCTTACCGGCACCATGTTCATTTTGGTGCTTGGCTACATGATCATACGCATGCCCTTTACGCTGCGGATAACCCGGGCCGCCTTCTTCTCCATTGACCACCAGTTGGAGGATGCGGCCAGAAATCTTGGGGCAGGCACACTGTATACTTTCTTCCGGGTAATACTGCCCGTAATCTTGCCTTCAATTCTGGCGATTTTCGCGCTGAATTACAGCTTGTTGATGCAGGACTTTGACATGTCTGTATTTTTGTACCACCCGGTGAACATGCCCCTTGCAGTTCAGATTCAGACGCTTACAGAAGATTCGGCGGTTGACAACACGCATATCACATTGGTGTACGCGGTGCTCATGATGATAATATCCAGCATTATCATTTATCTGGTATATGGCAGGGGCGCGAAAGTCAAGGAGTGATTTGTCCTGCCGACATCCCGCCCTGCCATGACGAAACCGCAAGGTCTTTCCTTGCGGTATTCTACATTAGAGGTCATAATACTTTTGAAACTCAAGCGGATGCGGCGCCATACTTATCTCTTCCTCGTCTTTCCTGATCTTTTTAAGTTGGTTATTGATTAAGTCCTGACTAAACACACCGCCATTAAGCAGGAACTGATAATCCTTCTCTAAAGCATCGGCAGCTTCCTCCAGGGATTTCGGCAGACTTTTTACCACTTTTTGTTCTTCCTCGGTCAAGAACCACATGTTCTTGTCATATGGCCCGAAGCCCAGCCTGGTCGGGTCGGATTTCTTTTGTATGCCGTCTATGGCAGCCATTACAATAGCCGAATAGCACAGGTAGGGGTTGGCAGTAGCGTCGGAAGGTCTAAACTCAAAACGCTTGTCCTCGGGTGCTATGGCATACCCCGGAATCCTTATCACCGAGCTTCTGTTAGCCGTGGCAAAACATATGGTAACAGGCGCTTCATAACCCGGCACTAATCTTTTATAGGAGTTGGTGGAGGGACAGGTAAAAGCGGTAAGCGCAGCGGAGTGCTCCAGTATGCCGCTGATGGCATAAAGCGCGGTTTCACTTAAATTAGAATAACCGTTCTTATCGTAAAAGACCGGTTCTCCCCCATTGAACATCTGCAAATGCACATGCATGCCGCTGCCGCATTCTCCGTAAAATGGCTTAGGCATGAAGGTTACGGTTCTGCCATTCTTCAAGGCGATATTCTTTACGATATACTTTAGTTTTTGCGTTCTGTCGCCCATTTCTTTAAGCGTGGCAAACTCTACCTCTATTTCCACCTGACCCGGCCCGCCATTTTCCGCATGGTGGTATTTTACCGGTACGCCGCTGTCCTCCAGCACCCGCACCATTTTATTGCGCAGATCGTAACTAACATCATAGGGCAGGTCTGCATGGTAGCCTTTATGGCCCATTACCTTATATCCTTTATTGTTGCCTTTATCCTCATAGGGGCTGTTGATGGCGTTCCATGCCGCCTGGGCGGAATCCAGATGCACCTCTATATGATTTATTTCATTACGGAACTCTACGTTATCCAAAACATAAAACTCAAACTCCGGGCCAAACAGGCAGCGGTCCGAAATATTGGCGTCCTTCATAAACTGTTCCGCTTTTTGGGCCACGTAACGGGGGTCGCTTTCAAACCGCTTATGCTTTTCGCCAATAATATAAATATCGCCGATCATGGAGATGGTCGGCACTTCAATTATTGGGTCCACAAAGGCGGAGGTGATGTCCGGAATAAATACCATGTCGGACTTTTCCACGGTCAAAAAGCCGTAGCTGGAGCCGTCGAAGCCTATACCTTTTTGTAAGAGAGCAGGCGTGAAGCGCTCAACGGGAATGGAAAGATGATGCCATCGGCCATCTAAATCGATTTCCTTGAAATCGACCATTTTAATTGCGTGTTTCTGTACCAGAGCTTGAAAATCTTCGAAATTCTCTAACATATAGCATCTCCTTTGGAAAATCTTCTGGTTTTCTTTGGCTTTGATTCAAAAAGTGCCGCACACCACGTCTATCGCGCCATTGGCGTGGTGAGTTCACTTTGCAAAATACCCGCAAAGCATAGTGCCATGCGGGTTTGCCGGGATGGAGCTGCTGGCCGGGATTGAACCGGCTACCTCGTCCTTACCAAGGACGCGCTCTGCCGTTTGAGCTACAGCAGCGAGTACAGTGAATAGTGAATGATGATTGGTGAATAGTGAATAATACAAATAACGGCACTAAAACCCTCGTCTTATTAGTCAATACTATTTATTCACTATTCACAATTCACTGAGGCTCCGCAGAGCCGTTATTTGGCGACCCAGAACGGGCTCGAACCGTCGACCTCCAGCGTGACAGGCTGGCGTTCTAACCAACTGAACTACTGGGCCTCGTCGTCGCGGACTCCGCTAAGCTCCATCAGCCGCTTAGCATCTGATATCCGCCCGCTTCGTCGCTCCTCCTCTCCACTCGTGACCGTTTCACTGGGTCACTCGTGGGTTTGGACGGGGGTTGCGCGGACTCCATTTCGCTACCTCCGCCTGGCGGCGGACATTCGCTCCACTTCGTCGCTCCTCCTCTCCAACACGCACCCACTTCGCTGGGCTGCGTGTTGGTATGGACGGGGGTTATTTTGCCGCTAAACGTCAGCGTAGTCGGCATATTCGCCTTCCGCCTTGATCCTTTGCTCATCTATCCTCGCCTTGATATCTACGAAAAAG
>WRFT01000206.1 GCA_009776385.1 Clostridia bacterium | reverse complement strand
TTCATCTTTACGAGGGATAATTTGCTTTATATAGTGTAACGGACGGCGGAGGGAACGCAATGGCAAAAATTGTAGGCATCGACCTGGGTACCACCAACTCTTGTATGGCTTTTATGGAAAACGGCGGCGCGGTCATCATCCCCAATGCCGAAGGAGGCCGCACCACGCCGTCCGTGGTGTCCTTTACGGGCTCCGGTGAACGCGTTGTGGGCGGTGCCGCGCTACGGCAAGCCATAACGAACCCGGAAAAGACCATTACCTCCATTAAACGTAAAATGGGCGCTGAGGAACGCGTAATGGTTGACGGCAAGCGTTACTCGCCGCAGGAAATATCCGCATTCATCCTTCAAAAGTTAAAGGCGGACGCGGAGGCTTATTTGGGCGAGCAGGTGACCGGCGCGGTCATCACCGTACCCGCTTACTTTTCGGACGCGCAAAGGCAGGCTACCAAGGACGCGGGCCGCATCGCGGGGCTGGATGTCAAACGCATCATTAATGAACCCACCGCGGCGGCTCTCGCGTACGGCTTGGATAAAAACATCTCGCAAAAAATAATGGTGTACGACCTGGGCGGCGGCACATTCGATGTGTCGATATTGGATATCACGCGCGATATCATCGAGGTGCTTTCCACCGCCGGCAACAACCACTTGGGCGGGGACGATTTTGATGCGTGTGTTACAGAGCATCTGGTCAAAGTGTTCAAAGAAACGCATCATACCGACCCCAGGCACGACCCGTCGGCCATGCAGCGCGTCAAAGAGGCGGCGGTCAAGGCAAAAATGGAGCTGAGCGGCCTGACGACTACCCAAGTGCAGCTTCCGTTCTTGGTAGGCAATATGCATTTGGAAACGACGCTGACGCGTTCGGCCTTCGAGCAAATGACCGAGCACCTGGTTAAGGCGACCACCGGCCCGATGCGTCAGGCGATGCAGGACGCGGGGCTGACCCCGAAGGATTTAGACAAGGTGCTGCTGGTGGGCGGGTCCACACGCATCCCGGCAGTGGCGCGTGTCGTTCGGGAGTATACCGGCATGGAGCCCGCGAAATCCGTGAATCCCGATGAATGCGTGGCTATCGGCGCCGCTCTGCAGGGGGGCGTATTGTTGGGGCAGCTCACGGGCCTCCTGCTGGTGGATGTGACGCCATTGTCACTTGGCATAGAGACGGTAGGCGACGTGTTTTCACCCATTATTACACGCAACACCCCTATTCCCGTTCATCAAAGCCAGGTGTTTACCACCGCCGCGCCCTTTCAATCCACGGTTGAAATTAACGTTTTGCAAGGGGAACGTGAAATTGCTTCGGCGAATAAGTCTTTAGGGAAGTTCAAGCTCAAGGGGATTCGCCGCGCGATGCAGGGTGTTCCGCAGATTCAAGTTACCTTCAGCATCGATTCTAACGGTATCGTCAGTGTGTCCGCAAAGGATTTAGATACCAACAAGCAACAAGAAATTACCATCGCCGGGTCTTCCAACTTAAGTCAAAGCGAAATAGACCGCGCTATACGCGACGCGCAGGCTTACGCGAAGGAAGACGCGTATAAAAAAGATATGACGGCCGAGGAGAACCGATCGGAACAGCTGCTGTATCAATCGCAGGCTGTACTAAAGCAATGTAAAAAATCGGGAGACCCGCATGGCGTTCAAGCGGCGGTTAACGAGGTTCAGCACATGCGTAAACGCAAGGATATCGTCGCGATGAAGGCCGCCAATGACGCGCTTTCCGATGCGTTGCAGCAATCCGGATACGCATACACACCGGAAGAGAACAGCGGCGACGGCGCGGCGGACGCGGAAATTTTGGATAAGGATACGGACGGGCGTCAAGGCCCGGAGGGCCAATAGGCGTGTTTGGATACATCAACGCGAACCCGGAAGCGCTGGACAGTCAGGCGCGGGAGCGGTACGCGGCCTATTATTGCGGGCTTTGCCGGGCACTGTGTAAAAGGTACGGGCAGGTCAGCCGTGCCGTGCTCAGTTACGACATGACATTCTTATGCGTCTTGCTTTCTTCTTTATATGAACCGGATGAATCCGTCTTGATGGGCCGTTGTGCGCCTCGTCCCGTTCACAAGCGGCCGCGTGTCGTCAACGAGGCTTCGGCGTATGCCGCCGATATGAATGTTCTGCTGGCTTATCATAAATGCTTGGATGACAAGCGTGACGAAGGGGGCCTTAAGGGCAGCGCGTGGGAGTTGCTATTAAGAGGCGCGTACCAAAAGGTGCAGCGGCGCCATCCGGACAAGTGTGACCGCGTTGCCGGGTACTTAAAGGAAATCTCGGACTTAGAGCGTTCCTATGACACGAGTACGGATGCCGCGGCTAACTTAACGGGAACCCTTTTAGGTGAAATATTCATTTGGAAGCAGGATCAATGGGAAACTCCGCTTCGCGTAATGGGTGAAGCGGTCGGCCGGTTCATCTATTTCATGGATGCTTATGAAGATATTCGGGAGGATTCAAAAAAACACCGTTACAACCCCCTGTTATCATTATGGGAAAGAGATGATTTTGAAACACTGTGCCGGGAAGGGTTCATGATGATGATATCGGAATGCGTGCGGGTGTACGATGCCTTACCGCTTATAAAGGATGCGGCCATACTGGAAAACATCTTGTTTGGCGGTGTGTGGCGGCGTTACGTGAATGTTTCTGAAAAACGAGGAAAGGATAACCCGGCCGCATGAACAGAGATCCGTATGATGTGCTTGGCATCCCGCGCACCGCTTCTAACGAGGAAATTAAAACTGCCTACCGAACGCTTGCCAAGCGTTACCATCCGGATGTCAACAACGGGGCAGCCGCCGCGGAATCCAAGATGAAGGAGATTAACGAGGCATACGCCATCCTCATGAAAGGCGCGCCTCAAACCGGAAGCGAAGGGGGCGCGCGGCAGGGGCAGCGCACTTACCGAAGCCCTTATGGATCGTATGGCAGCGGCAGCTCACAGCAGCAATCCGGCGATCCTTTCGAGGAGTTTTTCAGATCCTTTGGCATGGGCGGCTTCGGCGGCTCGTTCCGTAACGGGCAAAGACAGGGTTACAGCGGCGGTACGGCAGGTTTTGAAAACCGTACCGAAACCAATCCGGAGTTATTTAAGGTACGCGGCGCGGTACAGGAAGGTGATTACCAAAAGGCGCGTTATCTGCTGGATGGCATGTATAACAGGCCGGCCGCCTGGTATTATTGGAGTGCGCTGGTTCATTTGGGTACGGGCCAGCGTATGGCGTCGCTGGCTGACGCGAGAACCTGTGTGAGTATGGAGCCGGATAATGCGGAGTATCAATCGCTTTTACGCAGTTTACAAGCAAGCGGTCAACAGTATCAAAGGCGTACGATGGATTTTGACGGCATACGATCCCTCATTTGCGGAAATCCCTGCTTAACTGTCTGCGTGGCCAATATGCTTTGTAACTGCTTGTGCAATAACGGATGCGGAAACTGCCCGGCGGGTCCGACCATGCGTTATTAATCTTGTAAACAGGCATTGGGGAGGCATACCGAAGATGAAAAAACAGAATTCCACTAAAACAGGCGAGGGTAAAATCGCGGAGCGGCTGCG
>WRFT01000205.1 GCA_009776385.1 Clostridia bacterium | reverse complement strand
CCTTGTCGCTTCCGGCGGGCACAGCCATCTGTATGAGGTATTAAAAGAGGGCGGGTATAGGCTGATGGGCCACACCACCGATGACGCGGCCGGGGAGGCGTTTGACAAAGCCGCGCGCATGTTGGGTTTGCCGTATCCCGGCGGCCCCTTACTGGACGCGCTGGCCGATCACGGCGACCCCGCGGCGCTGCCTTTACCGAAGGCGCGGACAAAAAACCGGTACGATTACAGTTTTTCCGGGTTAAAGACGGCATTCATTAACGCGCTGGACCGGATGACGCGGGAAGGGACCAAACTGCCGGACACGGACTTGGCGGCCTCCTTTCGCCAAGCCGTGGTGGACGCGCTGATTGAAAAAGCGATGCTGGCGGCGGCGGACACGGGCGCGCCCGCGTTATGCCTGGCGGGGGGCGTCGCCTGTAACCGGCTGCTGCGATCGAGGCTTGCGCAGGTGTGCGCGGCCAAGGGGCTGCCCCTGATGATGCCGCCGCCGGAACTGTGCGCGGATAACGCCGCCATGATAGGCGCGGCCGCCTATCTGCGCCTGCACCGGGGTGAGATCGCGCCGCTCACGCTGAACGCGGACCCCGGCATGACCCTGTAAACGGTTGCAAGATTCGGCAGATGCCGCGGAGCAACGCCGCGCGGGCGGCCCGCCTATCCTCATCATTTTTTAACCTTATTATCATACAACTCTCTTTATCCGCGCGTCACCAGCGCGTAGAATAGGGATACACAAGAAAGGAGCGAGCAGCATGACCGATCATACGGAAGAACACGCCGCGCAAGAGACTGCCGAGCAAGAGCGCAGCTATTTTAAGGACAAGGAACGCCGCGAGAAGGAAGCGAAAGAATCAAAGGGGTTTCTTAACCGGACGAATTACCCGGTATTTATTACCTTTCTTTATTTATGTATCGGCATCTTCGCGCATCTGTGGCATCCCGGATGGATGCTGTTTTTAACCATCCCCATCTATTACCTGCCCGAGAAATACAAGACACCAAGGCGTTTATTAACCTCCCCTGTCGTCATTACCCTTATCTATCTCATTTTAGGTTTCTATTTTAACCTTTGGCATCCCGGCTGGCTCATCTTCTTTGCCATACCGCTGATGAACTCGCTCTTTAAATAGCGGACGCGCCCCGGTTCGCGGCGGAGGGAATTCCCTCCGCCGCTTCCATAAACGCGATCATCGCGTTGCGCGACAGAGTAACGATGCGCTCTTTTTCCGCGGCGGGGTCGTTTTGAAGGTCATGGACGATAGGCGCGCCGATATACAAAAGACGCGTCTTTTTTGAGCAATACATCGGAATATAAGTGACCGCCTTGCCCGTACGCGCGTGATAGAAGGAGCCTATCATCGTGAACCCGGAAAAGAAGGGCGCGATAGCCTGGGAAGTATACCCCGGCTTATCCAGCCCCGGATCGTCCGGATTTTCGGGATAGATCATCACCGCGTCACCGCATTCCAAGGCGTCGGAGGTGGCGCGGAAGGTTTCCATGAGTTTTCTTAAGCGGTTCCGGTATACGGGAATGCTGTCCAGCGAGTCGAAAAGCCACGCGAAGAGCCTGATGAGTACCTTTGTCAGCGGGTCGCGCAGGCCATTCGGAAGCCAGGTGATGGTATTGACTTGGTATTGACGGATATGCGGATACGCGTCCTCCCGCACCATTAAATCGCTGATGGACCAGGAACGGAAGGGCCTGTCGAGCCATAGGCGGGAAAAAATGGTGCCTTGCACAAACCCGTGGTTGCACAGCAGCACCACGCCGTCCGTGCCCGGCGGAGGCAGGTTTTCCGCGCCCGCCATCCCGCCGCGCCATATGAGCTGCATGCCGCGGCGGATGAGCCAAATAAAGTGACGCCGTTTTCTGCGCCTTGTCAAGAAGGGCATCAGCTGCGCTTCTAATGCCTTGGAGGGTTGTTCGCCGGGTTTCGGCAGGCGCTTTAAATGCACCAACTTTAACGGAAAACGGAGGGCCGCCGCGGCCGCTAAAAGCAGCGATGCCGGGATGACGCCGGTAAAACCGGTTAGGGTAAAGAAAAACCATGCCGCCAGGATATCCGCTGTAGCCGAAAAACGGTCAAAATACCGCGCCGTATCCCTCACCTCCCTGCCGATAAGCAAGGAACAGACGGCATCCATAAAGCCATCCAAAACCGACAGATACGCAAAGGCAATCATCATACCCAAACCCATGGCCGCAGGAGACAGAAACCAAAAAACGGGCGACGTACCCATTGAAAAGAAGAAGCCGGCCAGCCAGAATAACGCGCCCATCGCGGCCGTGAAGGAGGGATCCCTTTCACGGGACACGGCGCGCAGAAGAATCCCCAACGCACCGCCCGCCGCTAACGCCGCCAAAGACAGAAGGCCCGCGTCATTCCCCGCGCACAGAACATAGGCTGTGCCCGCCAGCGACCAACAGGCAAAGCGCCGAATCCATACGATACTGCGCGCCGCGTTTTTTTGTACCGCTAATTTTATAAAGTGCTTATAGGGTCTGCCCGGCGAGGGATACAGGTAAAAGGGCGTCAATGAAAACAAGACGCCGTACAGGGCGTTGGCAAAAACACAGCGTGACAGGACGGCGCATCCGATGAACAGGGCGCATCGCAGGAGCGGCCCGTTCTTCGCCTTCATTTCATTGTTCCTCATCTGCGCCTTCGCATTTCCCTGACGAAAATCCATATGAGCCACAGCCCCCCGGTAACGATTACCATGAGGCTATCGAATAAAAACGACATGCACCCGTATCTTCGCATCCGGCTTAACCCCCCCCCGCTTGCTTGCCCCCGGACAACCGGCATTTTATCCGTCCCGGTGTCATCCGGGATGCTGTATATTATATCATGCTTTAAACAGAAAACGATTCTTTTTATAGTCTATCAGCCCGTCCTGCCGCATCCGCGCCAGCTCATGCGACAGCGCGCTGCGCTCGACACACAGGAAATCGGCCAACTCCCTGCGGTTGAAAGGGATTGTAATGTGACGGCCCTGTTTAGAGATAAACGATTCTAAATACCGCAACACCTTTGCCCGCACCGATTTGATGCTGATGGTTTCCAATCGGTTTTGCAAATGAAGGTTTTTGCTGGCGATAATCTTGAGCATGTTTTCAATAAGCTTGGCGTGGCGGGCGCAGGCGTTCGGGCAGGTGCGCAGGATGCGGGTAAAGGCCAGCAGCATGACGGACGAATCCCTTTCCGCCATCACCGTTACGGGGCTTTCGGGAACACCCGCGCAGCAGAGCGCCTCGGCAAACAGCTCCCCGGGCGTTATGGCGGCCAACAGTAAACGGTTGCCGTCATAATCCTCTTTGACGACATGAAGCTGCCCGTCCAGCACAATGCCCATGTATTGCGGTTTGTCGCCGGCGAGCAAAATGATAGCGCCCCTCTTCATCTCCTTTGTTTGCGCGCCCAGGCATTGCAGCATGGCCTTCAGCTCGGCCGAGACAATGCCTTCGAACAATTCAACCGATTCCAATGGTGAGGCGGTTTGACGCATCGTTTTACTGTCTTTCTTTGTTTTCGTGGTTATAACCACGGATTTGACGTTTCCAATATACTATCCTTGCATCAGAAAAACAAGGG
>WRFT01000204.1 GCA_009776385.1 Clostridia bacterium | reverse complement strand
TATGGCGGCTCGCAATGACGGGGAGAGAGTACGCTGGATCGCCGCGCTAGCCTACCACGCTTACGCTCGCGGCTAAAGGCTCGCGAAGACGTACCACGGGGGTGTCATTGCGAACCTGCACTTGGGGTCGAGGCTCCTGACTAGCTATATTTTTTCGGGATTTCAGGTTTTACCGGGTGATGGCAAAGGATTCATCCGTATTCGTGTCCACACAAAACGAGTCGAACACCTTCCCCAGCGTCTTATCGAAAATCACAATGTTTAACCCGCGCTTATTTTTGGCGTATTCTCTTCCATCAATCCGGATACCGGCCGTGTTTCCTGCCTGGTTCCCGGCACTGGTGACTTTTATAGCTATCGGTAAATCTCTGTCGTCAATGGTTTTTTCTAACTTTTCGGTTGAAACCGCCTCATAGGAATACCCGGAAGATACTTCATATACGCTAATAAAACTATTTCTGTATTTATCGGTCAAGTCCGTTTGAATACCCAACATGCTCAATTGATAATTTATCGGCTCAATTCTCCTTTGGGTGTCGTCCCGTACGCTGACGATAAAAATCAAATTTTGGCTTAAGCCCTCCAAGGCTTCTAAATAGGAAGGCAGGTCTTCGTTTAGCCTGACTTTTTCCAGCCTTTCAAGCATGTCATATCCTTCCGAGGATGCGTCCAGGCTTTGCAGCGCACGGCTCCACAGTTGTTCCGGGGGCGCTAGTGTACTCATGTATACGTCATTATCCGTACGAAAGCTTTTACTGCTAATAAATTTACCTAACTGTTTATCGTATACCACAAAGTTAAAGCCTGTCGTGTTCGGTGCGCGCTGTGTACCATTAATGGTGATATTGGCAGTCAGCGAGGTGTCGGTTTTACTGTAACCTGAACTACTGATATTCACACTCAACGGATGTAAATTCGTACTGTATTTCAATCGGTTTACAGAACATTTTTCCGCTATGACAGACTTGTTATGAATGACCGCGTAATAGGAGTGCGTCGCATAATTTTTTGAAAAGTCCGTTTTTAATCCCAACGCTTTGAACGCCTCCACGTCATATTCCGTGAGGAACTTGGTAAAGTGTCCTACGGCGGATATAAAAATATAGCTGTCATCATATTCCTTAAGCAACTCTAGATACGCTTCGAGATTCGTTTCATGCTTAATCTGTTCATTGTTGGCAAAGCGGTCATGGTATTGATGATAATGTGCCGTCACATCATCCCAGTGCGTATCGTACACACCCTCCCGCCGGTCGGGCAAATTAAATTCATCCGCCAAGTATTGCGCAAAGTGCTCGGATACTTTGGTCGCTCCAATGACATTAACGTGGTTTGTATCGTAAAAATCCTTTGTCTCATCCATACCGATGGCTTCCCAGTTTTCTTTTATATTATAATCAACGAAAGCCACATCATTATCCAATGCATACTGCAGTACGGCGTCATGCTTATCCTTTGACCATTCTTTACTTAACGAAGTAGGTGGTGCAACGATTACAACCGGAATGCCTTTTCCCTTACATAGATCAATCATTTTTCCACTGTAATCTTCATTCCAGATAAAGCGGTCCTTATACTCATTGTTCATGAAATCGTTCGATATAGATATGTTGGCAGTTCCTAAAAGCATGCCCGCGCCCATGTTTAGGTTTCTACGAGCAGTGAATAATATGTCAAAATCATCCCTGGTTAATATATCACGATCGTGATAGCGTAGAAAAGGGAAAATGTAGTCTATCATACTGTTGTTTTTATTATTCGCTACAACATCCCTAACAGCTTCAAGTTTATTATTTGACCATCGCATATAGTCAAGAACCTCATGAAACCGTGCGTCACTAAAATTCGTCCCTCCAATCCAAGCTCTCGCGTTGAGGACGACGACAGAGGGAGTTTGATAGTCTAAAGCTTCTTTTAACAGATAATAGTTAACTGTTGCCGGTTGAGCGCTTGTGGCAAGATTATAAGATGAGATACCACATTTCGTCCATATTACAGCAGGCAATAATGCAGATCGTTGTGTGCTTGCGCCAATGATTAACACGTCCATCGAGTTCCTTGGTTCATTATAGAACTGGGCAATCGTATTAGATATAGGTAGCTCATGCCCAAGTATTTTTCTGGTATATACCGCAGACAGCAAAGATAATATTAACGCCAGTACCAATACAAATACCACAAAGCGAACGGCATTCTTACTCATCATCGCACACTCCAGTCCCGCACCCTCTTATCCGACCTGTTAAAAACCCATGTAGATAAAGGCCGCGGGATCATAGCCGTATCCGTAACGGCCCCACAGTAAAATGATAACCAGGCAGCCAATCATCAACAGCCATTGGAACAGAATATTCTGCTTCTCCAGCATTTTTCGCATTTCTATGCCTCTTTCCTGCAGGATACTGACAACCAACAGTACCAACAAGGAAAATAAAACAATGCGCACATCCCGTCTGGATAAACCTATCAAGAACACGGAATCAAAATTGATGATCCACGGGTTGAAGTTGACCACCATGCTCTTGATCGCCCTTAACCCGTTGATGAAACCGCTCGACATAAGGAACACCCTGGCCAGGCAGACCAACAGAAAAGTACGCAATATTTGAAAAAACTTCCATGAAGCGCAGGACGTGTTGATGCGAAGGGCGCGTATCACCTTTTTAAACAGCGGCGCGCAAACCATACCCAGCACGATTAATATGCCATGATAAAACCCGCTGGCGACATACATAAAGCTGGCCCCGTGCCACATGGCATTCACGACACGCACAACATTGATACATAGGTACACGGATATCACTTTTCCCAGCTCATGGCCCAAATGCTTCCTAATGAACCGGCTGAACTTGGTAAGCGGCTTTGACAAGGCCAACGGATAAAACAGATAGTCACGCCACCACTCGTTGAGGGTCATATGCCACCGACGCCAGTACTCCGGCAGGGACGCGGCAAAAAACGGCCGCCGGAAGTTTTGCGGCATGACGATGCCCAGCATTTGGGCGACACCGCGGGCAATATCCACACCGCCGGAAAAGTCTGTGTACAACTGCAACGCGCTGGCTATCAGGCCGATGGGTATATACAAGCCGGGGTATTTTTGCGGGGAGCCGAAGATGGCGGAACCCATTAAGACGAGCCTGTCGGCGATAACCAGCTTTTTAAACAAACCCCATAGCATTAACTGGAATCCGTGTTTGACTTGGGTGTAATCCGGTTTGCGTGAGGCGTATAGTTGATCGGCCAGTTGGTTATGGCGGCTGATGGGGCCTTGGATGAGCTGCGGAAAAAACGAAACGAACAGCGCGAAACGGGCAGGGTTCCGCTCGGGCTTTACCGTGCCGCGATAAACATCCACTAAATACCCGATGGCTTGAAAGGTATAAAAGGATATGCCGAGGGGCAGCAACAGCGTGTTCATCGGCAGTTGAAACGCTCCGGCGGATAACCGGTTGAACAAGCCGGCCAGCGTATTATACCATTTAAAAAAAGCTAAAAAGCCGAAATTGCAAACCGCCGTGAGCGCGATGATTCCCCTTTTTACGGGTACGCTTTGTGATTTTGCGATTCGGATAGCGGCAAAGTACACGGTAAGCGTCGT
>WRFT01000203.1 GCA_009776385.1 Clostridia bacterium | reverse complement strand
GCCGCCATTATTCTGTCCGTTCACCGAGGGGTTTTTTTACTGCTTCTGCTCACCTCCTCCATCGCTTGGCTCGCGCTTTCTTGGGCACGCAAGCATGAGGAAGCCACGCGAGAAAAGCGCAGCGAAACCTTAAGCAAACTCGTGACAATCATGGAGGAAACACGGCGTCCCTCGTCCGCAAAAGACATACGCCTGTACGGCGCGTTTGAATGGCTTGGCGGGCTGATAGACGATTTGTTGGCAAAACACGCGCGCGGTGAAGACGCTGTGTTTAAGCAATACATGAAGGCCCAGTGGGCGGACGCCGTCCTCTTGTTAATACGTGACGGCGCGGCTTACGCGCTGCTTATCGCGCAGGTCATTAACGGAAACCTTTCCTTGGGAAATTTCGTGATGGCATTCGCGGCGATAGGCGCGCTGGCGGGTTGGCTATCGGGCATGATGGCGGCGCTTAACGATATCGGCAAGTCCTCCGTCCAATTGGCGGATATCACGCGTTATCATGAATACCCTGACCGGATGAATACGGGCAAGGGCATCCCGCTGCCCGCGGTATCGGATGCGCCGCCGTCCATCACGCTGCGCGATGTGACCTTCCGTTATCCGAATGCGGAAACACCGACGCTTAATAAAATTAATCTTGAGATAAAAAGCGGAGAGCGGCTGGCCGTCGTCGGCGCGAACGGCGCGGGCAAGACGACGCTCATCAAGATCATCTGCGGCCTTTGCCTGCCCGACACGGGCGAGGTGCTGCTGAATGACAGACGCATGCCGGACTTTAACCGAGATGATTACTATCGGCTTTTTTCGCCCGTTTTTCAAGAAATTCATCTGATGTCGTCGGATATTTCCGCAAATATCTCCCAGGTTACCCCGGAAGAAACGGACGCGGAAAAGGTCGCGCGCGCCATTGATTTGGCGGGTCTGCGTTCAAAGGTTAACAGCCTGCCCAACGGAGAAAAAACACTGCTGGTACGCGCCATTCACGCGGACGCTATTGAGCTGTCGGGCGGCGAGAAACAAAAGCTGGCGCTTGCTCGGGCATTGTACAAGGACGCGCCCATCCTCATACTGGATGAACCGACAGCCGCATTGGACCCGATTGCGGAAAACGAAATTTACAAAGAGTACGCCGATTTAACACGCGGCAAGACATCCGTTTACATCTCCCACCGTCTTGCCAGTACGCGGTTTTGCGACAGGATTATCCTGCTTGACGGAAATGTTATCGCCGAACAGGGAACGCATGACGAGCTGATACAAATGAACGGCATTTACGCGCGGATGTTTAGCATACAAAGCAGTTATTACCGAGAGGAGGCGGCGGGCGATGCGTAAGGCATTCGGCGCGTTCTGCAAGAACATGAGTACCCTGGCGCAAGGCTACCGGCTGGCGGCGCGGTCATCACCCCGGTACTTCTTCATCGCCGCCGCGTCTTCCCTTATCACCGCCGCCCAGCCTCTTATCGTGCTTTTTTTCTCTTCCGCGGTTATTAATGAACTGGCGGGTTCAAGAGACGTTCAAATGATTATCCGGTACGCCTCCCTCGCGGTAGGCATTCATTTTTTATTATTATGGGGAAACGCCGCGCTGCAGCGCATCATGAAGCGCGACGGTTGGGAGATATCGCTGCTGCGCCTGTTAGCGACGGAGGCCGAGCAGTTTATGCGTATGGAATTTGGCCATACGGAAGACAGCCGGGTATCCGAATCCCTCGCGAGCATTGATGTCAACTCGCGCGGTACCGGGTTGGGATTGCTTAACCTGTTTACCAAGACGCCGCGTTTTCTTGAAAGCTTCTGCAGCCTGGCCATCGCCTCCATACTGCTGCGCGGCCTGTTCCGCGCGGGGAATCACACGCCCGGGAACTTTGCCGAATCCCCCATGGCGATGTTACTTGTTTTTATCCCTCTGGTGCTGATGATCGTTTTATCCTTCCTGTTCCGCGCTAAGGAAAAAAAGACCTTGGAACGCATGTTTGCGCACAACGCGCTGCTGAACAACACCGCGCAATACTATAACGGCTATATCCACGCGGACATGGCCGCCAAAGACATACGCTTTTATAACCAAAAAAACGCGCTGATGCACATTTTTACACAAAGCGCTTCCATAGGCAGTTGGATGCGTTTCTTTCGTTTCGAAGGGCGCGTCAGCGGCGTGCAAGCCGCTATGCTGGCCCTCATCGGCGGAGGCGTTTACCTGGTGATTGGGTTGCGAGCCCTTTCCGGTTTATACCTGCCCGGCGACATCGCGCGCTATGTGGGCGCCGTAACGGCTTTTGCCGCCGCGTTAGGCTCACTGGCCTCCTCCGCGGGCGAACTATACATAAACGTTCCCTATTTAAAGCCACTGCTTGAATACATGGCCATACCGGGCGCGGATCAGGACGGCCTTAAGATGCCATCAGAGGAGAACGGCGCGTATGTATTTGAATTTATTCATGTATCCTTCCGGTACCCCGGCGCCGATGTCAACGCACTGACCGATGTGCATCTTCAATTGAACGCCGGACAACGCCTGGCGCTGGTCGGGCGCAATGGCAGCGGAAAGACGACGCTTATTAAGTTGTTATGCCGCTTATATGAACCGACGGAAGGCGAAATACGTTTGAACGGCGTGAACATTAAGGCGTATAACCTAACGCAATACCAACGCATCTTTTCGGTTGTCTTTCAAGATTTTACACTCTTTCCGTTGAAGTTGTCGGAGAATATCGCCGCGTCCGCCGCGCCCGATACCAAACGCGCCGCGAGCGACGCGGTACGCGCGGGGTTTGGCGGCCGGTTGGAGGCGATGCCTCATGGATTGGACACATATTTGGGCAAGGCGTTTGAAAAAACGGGAGAGACGCTTTCCGGCGGCGAGCTGCAAAAAATCGCGCTGGCGCGCGCTTTGTACAAGGATGCGCCCGTCATGATTTTAGACGAGCCGACCGCTGCGCTGGACCCTATCGCGGAACATGAGATATACACTTCCTTTGACCATACCATCGGTCATAAGACAGCTGTATTCATTTCTCACAGGCTATCCTCCTGCCGGTTTTGTCACCGCATCGCCGTCTTTGACGAGGGGAAGGTGGCGCAATACGGAACGCATGCGTCACTGCTTGATGAAGACGGCGGCTTGTACCGTGCGTTATGGTACGCGCAGGCAGAACATTATACGGACGGGGAGGGGAATTGAGAGTGGAGAGTTATGATATGAAGTGATTAGTGATCAGTTGATATGACCCATATATGATACCTAATCACTAACCACTAATCCCTAGCCACTATTCCGTCTTCGCGAGCCGTGTATACGGCGCAGCGATCCGGATTATGATACTATCTAAATATGCATTAGTACGGAGGATAGGAACGCTGGATCGCTTCGTCACCTCGCGAAGACGTACCTTAAGTAACGAATTGTAATGACGTACCGCCGATGGCGGCTCGCGATGACGGGGAGAAGTAGGGGTTAGGGAATAGGGGTTAGGGGATAGTAGAGGAAACCGCGAAAAGCGCGAAAAGGGAACCCCGGATCGCTACGCTTACCCGCCACGATTATGCTCGCGGCTAAAGGTTCGCGAAGACGTACCTTAAGTAACGCATTGTAATGACGTACCACCG
>WRFT01000202.1 GCA_009776385.1 Clostridia bacterium | reverse complement strand
GCGATCCAGCACCGCGATACGCTTGACAGTTGAGGGAATCGCCCGGATGAAATGTTCTACGGAGAAGGTCCTGTACAGGCGCACCTTCATGAGCCCTACTTTTTCACCCATCGTTAAGAGCTTGGCGACCGTTTCATCGGCGGCATCCGCGCCGGACCCCATCATGACCAGAATATTTTCGGCGTCGGGCGCGCCGACATAATCGAACAGATGGTATGCACGGCCCGTCAGCGCCTCTACCTTGCGCATAACGCCCTCCACATGCCCGGGCAGCGCCTGATAGAAACGGTTGCCGGCTTCGCGGTTTTGGAAGTAAATATCCGGGTTTTGCGCGGTTCCCGCCTGGTAGGGATGATCCGGATTCATGCCGCGCGCGCGGAATGCCGCTATTTTATCCATCGGCGTGATGGAGGCGATTTCCTCGTAAGTGGGCGCTTCAATCTTCTGTACCTCATGGGAGGTGCGGAAACCGTCGAAGAAGTGAAGGAAGGGAACGGAAGATTCAATGGCCGCCAGATGCGCGATGAGCGCTATATCCATCGCTTCTTGCACCGAGTTGGAAGCCAGCATGGCAAAACCCGTCTGACGGCATGACATGACATCGCTGTGGTCTCCAAAGATGGACAGGGCATGATAGGCCAGCGCCCGCGCGCTGACATGAAAAACGCCCGGCAAGAGCTCACCGGATATTTTAAACATGTTGGGAATCATCAGCAGCAGGCCCTGAGAGGCCGTAAATGTGGTCGTTAACGCGCCGGAGGCCAGAGAGCCGTGTACAGCGCCGGCGGCGCCCGCCTCGGACTGCATTTCCGTGATGCGAACGGTTTGCCCGAATATGTTTTTTAAACCCCCGGCGGCCCATTCGTCCGCGACTTCCGCCATGGGCGAGGATGGTGTGATGGGGTATATGGCGGCCACGTCGCTCAAGGCATAGGCGATGTGGCTTACGGCCATATTACCGTCGATGGTCATTTTATTAGGCATGGAAAAACCCCCTCTTTTTTCTGCGTGACCCTGCGAAATGCTGTTCATTTCAGGCCCTTACGACCTTTTCACGCGTGCCATAAGTATAGAAGATACGGGTATCTTTGTCAATTTTCTAACATACTGTGGTAAGCGTGTTTTTTAACTTCGCATCCTCCTTAGAACATGCGGATGGAAACCTTGTACAAATGAAAATTAAAATTTATCTTTTGCAAAATATGCTTTTTTCGGCTTGCGCTTTTTTGTAATTTCATGCATAATAGCGGCGTTATACTGCCGAGGATGTACGGATTTTCCCGTCCGCGACCGGTTACGGCGATAAATCGGCAATATAGCCATAATGCAAAACAGGCAGACGTTTTTTTCATGAAGGAGGATGTAAGGGTATGGCAACGGGAGTATCAAAACGAGCCGGCCAAATAGCGCCGTCCATGACGCTGAAGATTGACGCGAAGGCTAAGGAAATGAAACAAAATGGTTTGGACGTGATCGGGTTCGGAGCGGGTGAGCCGGATTTTGATACGCCCGCCTCTATATGTGACGCCGCGCGGGAGGCGCTGCTAAAGGGTATGACGCGGTATACGCCCGTCTCGGGCACCCTGCACCTTAGGGAAGCCATTTGCAAGAAACTGTCCAGAGACAACGGCCTTGACTACAAGCCGGGCGAGATAATTGTATCAAACGGCGCAAAACACAGCCTTTCCATACTGTTTCAATGCATCCTAAATGACGGAGACGAGGTCATCATACCCACGCCTTGCTGGGTGAGTTACCCTGAAATGGTACGTATGGCAGGCGGAGTGCCTGTCTACGCGGCATCCGGAGAGGCTGATAACTTTGTTCCGACCGCCGCGTCCATTCAAAGCGCCGTGACGGCGCGCACAAAGGCCTTTATGCTCACGAGCCCGAGTAACCCATGCGGATCGGTTTGGACGCGGGATCAACTCGCTTTCTTGCTGGAGCTGGCGGAGAAAAACGATTTTTACATTGTTTCCGATGAGATATATGAAAATTTCCTGTATGATGGTTTAAAGCATCAGTCCATCGCGTCCTTAACCCCGGGCGCCAAGCACAGGACGCTTTTGGTTAACGGCGTAAGCAAGTCCTATGCCATGACCGGCTGGCGTATTGGTTACGTGGCGGGCCCTGCCGATGTCATCAAGGCGATGGACAATTATCAAAGCCAGTCGGCTTCCAACGCGAATTCTATCGCGCAGTATGCCGCGGCGGAAGCCCTCTTGGGCTGTCAGGACAGCGTGGAAGGTATGCGTGATGCCTTTGAAAAACGCCGGAACACAATGGTGCAAATGATTTTGGAGATACCGGGGCTAAGCTGCCAAAAGCCGGACGGCGCCTTTTACGTGATGCTTAACATTAAAGGTATTCTGGGAAGATACTACGGCGGAAAGAAGATTGATACAAGTATGGCGTTCGCCGATGCTTTACTGGAAAACAAGCATGTCGCCGTAGTGCCGGGCATCGCGTTTGAGGCGGAAGGGTATTGCAGGCTGAGTTATGCGATATCCGAACGGACAATACAAGAAGGCCTTACGCGCATTGCGGCATTTGTATCCGCCATGACACAAAAGGCTGAATAAGGAGGATAAAAGATTGCTGAAGTTTGATAAGCGTACCAATTTAATACAGCAAGCCAAATACAAGTACGCGCTGCAGGACGTGAAGGAACCCAACCTGTACAGGGAAAGCTTTGACTACGAGTCGATTCCGAAAATCGCGTTTAATAACCGTTTGGTGCCGATTAATATGCCCGATGAGATATGGATAACCGATACCACCTTCCGGGATGGGCAGCAATCGGTTTCACCTTTCACGCCGGAACAAATCGTCCATTTGTTTAAGCTGATGAACCGCTTGGGCGGCCCAAACGGCATCATCCGTCAAAGCGAGTTCTTTTTATATACCGATAAGGACCGAGAGGCCTTGCAAGCCTGCCAATCCCTTGGGTTGACGTACCCGGAAATAACCACCTGGATACGCGCGAGTGAAAAAGATTTTCAACTGGTAAAAGACGCGGGCGTTCGGGAAACAGGCATCTTGGTATCTTGTTCGGATTATCATATATTCAATAAAATGAAGATGACCCGACGGCAGGCATTAGACCAGTACTTGGGTATCGCCCGGTCGGCCATCGAACACGGCATCATTCCGCGATGTCATTTTGAGGATATCACCCGCGCCGATTTTTATGGTTTCGTGGTGCCGTTGGCTACCGAGCTGATGCTGCTGGCCTCCGATAGCGGCATGCCTGTTAAAATACGCGCGTGTGATACCATGGGTTTTGGCGTCACCTACCCCGGAGCCGCGCTCCCGCGTTCTGTTCCGGGCATCATATACGGGCTGCGCCATTACGCGGGCTTGCCGTCTGAATGGCTGGAGTGGCATGGGCATAACGATTTTTATAAAGTGGTATGCAATGCCGGAACGGCCTGGATGTTTGGATGCGCCGCCGTAAACTGCTCCTTACTGGGCATCGGCGAACGCACCGGAAACTGCCCGTTGGAGGCTATGGCTGTGGAATATCAATCCCTGCGCGGCGAAGAAAACGGAATGGACTTAAAGGCTATCACCGATATCGCGGATTACATGGAACAGGAAATCGGCATTGAAATATCGC
>WRFT01000201.1 GCA_009776385.1 Clostridia bacterium | reverse complement strand
GACATGAAAGAACGCATCGGACTTTAAACGCTTCGGGTCGCCGATGATGACGGCCTTCCCGCCGCCGAGTTTCAAACCGGCTCCCGCGTTTTTCAGCGTCATTCCTCTGGATAGGCGCAGCACATCAAACAGCGCGTCCGCACGGTTTTGTAACCCGCGGGCGTTACTCCCGTATCCCGTTAAGGGTAAAGGCCGTCGGCCCAAAGCCGACATTAAAGGTAACCTCGGCCTTGACCGCGTCGTTTTTAAAATACGCGCGAATATCCGTCACGAAAGGCGTATTGACATGCATCAAGCGGGCATGGAACAGGTCTTCCGATTCCCAAGCGCCGCTGGCTTGAACATAACACATTCTTTCCGCGTCGCGCTTTACCCGCTCCTCGTCGATGACCGTACACAGATGCTCGCCCCGCCCGATGGCATAGGTGAGCGGCACGCCGTCATATGTAAGCGTTAAGGCGGTGTTTTCTTTAAACACAAAGCGCATGCTCTCGATAGGGAACCACTCGGACGCGTTTTCAAACCGGTAGGACACACCGGAAACGCGTGCGGCAATCCCGCTTGACATGCCTCCCGACAACGGCGGATAAGCCGGCAGCGTCACCTCGCCCCGCTCATCAGCATCCTTATCGATGTACGCAAAAAGCATGTCAAATAAAATGTCCAACTGCTTTGCCATGTCGTTTGTGCCGGAGTGGGAGGCCCATACCACATCCTGTTCCGGCAGTACTATCATATACTGCCCAAACGCGCCGTCGCCCCGGTAGGAGTTCATGCGCGTATTGCGCCAAAACTGATAACCGTATCCCGCGCCCCAATCGCCCTGCCCGTCCTGCTGAATGATTTGCGCGGACGTCGCGTCAAGCACCCAACTTTCGTCCAGCAGGCGCTGCCCCTCCCAAACGCCCTTTTGAAGCAGCAGCCGGCCAAACTTCAACAGCGCGTCCGTATCCGCGGAGAGCCCGAACCCGCCCGTGCAGACGCCGTCCTTAAGCTTTTGCCACCGGTAATCTTGAATACCCAGCGGTTCAAAGAGGCGCGGCTTTAAATACGCGTCCAGCCGCTGCCCGGAAACCTTTTCGGCGATATACGCCAGTATGCAGGAGCCCGCGGTGTTATACATAAAATGCCCGCCCGGCGTCTTGGGCACATAGGAGGTTAAAAAGCTTTCGAGCGCCGTAGCGTCAGCAGGGAAGATATCCGGCTCTTTTACATGGCCCGTCGCCATCATCAGCAGGTCCTTCACGCACATCTTCTCCATGTTTTGGCAGGGACGGCCGTCAAACGCTTCCGGAAAGAAGGACACCACCTTATCCCGGGCATCTATCTTGCCCTCCCGCATCAGAAAACCGATGGCGGCGGACGTAAAGCTTTTGGTAAGTGAAAACAAGATATGACGATCGCCCCGGTAGGGCTTGATGCTGCCCCGGCTGATAAGCTCGCCGCCGCGCGACAGCGCGTACGCGTGCAGACCGGTCTCATACAATGCCTGAACCGTGTCGTTAAGCCTTTTTATGCTAATGCCGCGCATATATGTCTCCCCCCTCTGCGGATTCTTGCCGTTTAAATTGTATCACGCGTGTTTGACGGCAGTCAACATGAGGGTGGTTTATATCATGCTTATTCAAAAGTGATAAAAACATGCTATACTCCTAAAGAACGAAAAGATACTGCGGTACCAGCCCGATATTCATGTATTCGTGCCCGCAAGGGCACGAAACAAGCAAGGAGAATACGCCATGAAAAAACAATGGATGTTCCTGTTGTTGATATTGATACTGCTGCTAACCTCGTATGTAAGCCCGGCGTACGCAGATACTTGGCCCGCCAGTCGCGAGGAACTGTTGGCCGAGAATCTGCAGGAGGAAAGTTGGTATTGGAGTGATGGCGAGCGTTACAGTCCAGCAAAAAAATGGGCAGAGTTGTGGGCGCGCAAGAATTACGGGGAGGACGCGATCCTCCTTTCCACGCAATGCGTTGATACTGAACAATCCCTTTGGGTAAGTGTAAAAAAACTATTAGACGGTTACCTGTGGCTTGAAAGCGATACCTGGGAAATCCAATTAATTCCCCAAAAGCTGCCGGATGATCTCGATTATCAGGATGGCGTCCTAACAACTTCAATACAAGTTGTTCGTTTAGCGAAGGAGACAGAAGGCATCTTCCGTCAAATGTCATACCTGCTGATCGGCTTTTTGCCGCCGGAGGGAACCTTCCACGACCTCTTTGAACTCCGTACATTTTTACATGAGGATCCAAGGCTTACAGATTTACTGGAAGAACTGCGTACCGTAGTCCCCGATGACGTGAAGGAAATCGACCTGCGGACGGTCTTAGGCGATGATGTGCTGGACGTAGAGGAAGCCTGGATGCTGAATGCGGACGTCTGCGTGCTTGTCCGGAATCCGGGCTGGGATAAAGGATATGAGATCATCCTCTTGGATTTAAAGGATTTCTCAATCCTTTCCCGGACGCCTGTTCCATATCAAGCGGATCAGTACGTACTTAAGCCAGGCTGGGATGGTAGCGGGTATTATTTGCAGTTTTTTTCATGGCGAGAACTGCCGGATCACTCAGGAGATGACTGGGAGCAATACATATATGAGTTCATGTACAACTATGTCAGGGCAAGCATTTTGCCGGACGGCACGGTGGACGTGGGCGGCCTTACTCAAAACTGGCACACAGTCATGCCCGGCGGTAAAACAGTTATCCGTACGGCGGACAACGGGAGCCTCTATGCCATCGATTTGGCTGCCGACGAGGAAGAGTTGTTGATCCAAGGTTCCCTTTCCGAGGACTCCGATGAGATTGCGGGGTATGTGCCTTTCTGGGACGAGCTTCGTCCCGAAGGATGGGATATGAGGCAAGACGGCTTTTACCCATTTTACGACCCGGAAGATATCTATTTTTCAATCCGCGTGTTCAAAGTTGCACAGCCCCTGGATGAGCATCGTTTTGTATATACGGTAAACACCTGGGAATGCTGCGTGGGTTACGGCGTCTATGACTTGCAGACACGCACGGATCACCGAATCACAGGGCTCTGGTACTTCTATGGTATGGGAGGTGATATGCTCTATGGTACGACCTTGATGGCTAATGCCAACACTTACGAATCGTCGCCGCTTCCGGAGTCGGTGCAGGAACAATTCGCAGAGGTTAGCGATTATATGACCAGTAATGAAGTCAACTGTGACATTTCACCGGATGGCAGGCTGCTGGCGCTCACGGGCATGAAAGAGAGGATCAATGAAGCCAACAAATGGTGGGTAAGCAGAGGCGAGGAACCTTGGTACAAGAGCGAGGGGAACACCGTAACCATTACCGATATCCGTACGGGCGATGTCATCAAGGCTTATGACATCTACAATTCTTTTGCAACCGTATACTCCGTATCCTTTTACGGCGATACGCGCATCATGGTGTTTTTCCAGCCGAATGAGCTCGGTTCGGCATACCTTTATTTTTTCAACATCGCAGAATAGGAGTTGATGTTGTGGAAAAGAACGCTGCATATAGTATTCGGATTAACCCGCCAATCACCACATGGAATCAATCAGGTTCCTCGTTATTTCAACCGCCCTGCCGGGTTTGGAGTTGTCGCCGGACAGGGTATAT
>WRFT01000200.1 GCA_009776385.1 Clostridia bacterium | reverse complement strand
CGTGTCTAAAAAAGCGTTCCATTGGCCTACCGCCGTAAAGATGGCGACGGTCGCTATGATGGGCTTGGCCAGCGGCAGCATCAGGTGGAAGTAGCGTTTTAAATAGCCCGCGCCGTCTATTTCCGCCGATTCCTCCAGGGAGGCGGGTATGGATTCGATGTAGGTTTTTATTAAAATGATATTAAACGGCCCCACCATGCCGGGCAGGATGTAAACTAAAAAGCTATTAAGCAAACCCAAAGTGCGTATGGTCATAAAATAGGGGATTAAACCGGCGCTGAAATACATGGTGATAATGATGTAACGGTACCAAAACCGGCGCAGCCACAGCTCGTGCTTGGTCATGGCGTAACCCAAAAAGGAGGAGGCGGTGACGGCTAAAAACGTGCCCAATACCGTACGGGCTACGCTCAGATAAGCGGCGTTAAAGATGCCCGGCAGTTGAAATATTTGTAAATAATTCCTAAAGTGGATGCCTTCCGGCACAAAGAGTATTCTGCTGCGTTCCACCAAGGTGTTGTCGCTGATGGTATTGATAATAACAAAGTAAAACGGAAAGATGCAGATAAACGCGAACAGCGCGTAGAAAATGTATAACAGCGTGTCCACAAATTTATCGACCGCGCTCTTTTTATGTTTCATGCCATGTTCCCCCCTTCCCTTTTAAAATATGCTGTCGCCGCGCAGCAGCTTGGAGATGCCGTTTGCAATAAACAGCAGCGTCACGCCGACAACGGATTTGAGTACCCCCGCCGCGGTTGCAAAGGAAATGCTGGGCCCTACAATGCCGCGGTTATACACATATAAATCCAGCACTTCTATGTAGGCTCTGTTAAACGGGTTTTGGAAGACGAAGTATTGGTCCATACCGCTGTTTAAAAGGTTGGCAATGGACAGAAGCAGCAGCACAAAGAAGGTAGGTAAAAGGCTGGGTATGGTGATATGGCAGATGCGTTGAAAGCGGGTGGCGCCGTCCACAACCGCCGCCTCGTATAATTCAACATCGATACCCGCGATACCGGCGATGTATAAAATAGCGCTCCACCCCAGGCCCTTCCAAGTGCCGTACGCCCACATCACCAGCCATATTTGGGGGCCCGCCACATACAGGAAACGGATGCTTTGGTCGGTTAAGCCGTACCGCAGTAATAGGGAGTTGAAAAACCCCTCCGTGGAAAACATGGCAAATGCCAGCGAAAAAACCAATACCCAACTGATGAAATGCGGGATGGTGGTGATGGTTTGAATGGTCTTTCTAAAACTCTTGTTGACCTCCGCTAAAAAGATGGCGAAAACCATGGGAAGCCATGAGGTGGCAATGCTGATCAGGCTCATGGACAGGGTATTGCGCAGAACCCGCATTACATCTTGGCGGACAAAGTAGTTTTCAAAAAAGGAGCTGAAATGGGCTAAGCCCACAAAAGGCGTGTCAAAAAGTTTGTAACCTGCCCTGAACTCAAAGAAAGCATATGCCCAGCCATGGAGAGGCAGATAGCTGAAGAGGAAGATGAGTGTAAAAAACGGAAGGCACAGTAAAAACAACCGGAATCCGTCTTTTGACCGGTACTTTTTCTTTTTTGAGGTACGCAAGGCGTTTGGTACACCGATTTTAGCCGGATTCACTGTCGATCACTCTTTCCTTTCATGGATTGGCAATGGTTGAAGCGACCCGCTGACAGCGGATGGGGATGGTGTTTGGCGAGTAAAAATTCAAGGCGCTTTGATCGACCAGGGCGGGTGGAACCCCCTGCCGGGTGGTGGACAGGCCGGCCGCGTAGGTGGCGTACGACACGGCGGTTTCCATGGCGTACCCTCTGGAAAGGTATACCGCCAACGTCGCCGCGAACGCGTCGGATGCGCCGGTTGTGTCCGCCGCCACCACATCCGCCGCCTTAAAGTATTGGGAGCGTCCGGCGTCTTTTAAGTAACAGCCCTTGGCTCCCAGTGTGATGATGACGGTTTCTACCCCTTTATCCAGAAAATATTGGGCTTTTTCCTCATAAGACAATTCTTCTCCCAGCAGGCGGCTCGCTTCATTTTCATTCGGCAGCAGTATGTTGGTGCGTGCCAGCAAGGTGTCGCTCAGCTCCGATACCGAGCAGGGTTTCAAGATGACTTTGGCGTGATGTTTGCGGGCAGTTTGGGCGGCGTATTCCGCCATGTCCGGTGATATTTCCGTTTGCAGCAGGCAGTAGCTGACGTTGGCAAACAGATAATCAAACCGGTCCACATCCCTCGCCCGCATGTGCTGGTTGGCTCCTTTGTACACCACAATGCTGCTTTCACCGTCGGTACGCACATAAATATACGCGGTCCCGGTAGGGGCGTTCGGGTCGCTTGTGACGGCCTCCGTGTTGATATGATGCGTCTTTAAATAATCAAACAGCACGCTGCCGTCATGGTCTTTACCGATCTTACCGATTAAGTAGGTCTCCATGCCCAGTTTGGATGCCGCGACGGCTTGGTTTAATCCCTTGCCGCCGGGGATGATCATGCGGTTATCCGCCGTTACCGTCTCGCCCATGCGCGGGATGCGGTTAAGGGGAATGAAGGTATCCATGTTGATGCTGCCGATGACCAGAATCTTGCTGCCCCTTAAATGGCCGGGTATGTCCAGGCTGTTTGTGTGGTTCAGCTCGTATACCGGCGCGGGAACGCTGTGCAAAGGCCGTTTTTCTATTTGCCCTATGAGCTGCGCGATGCACCGTCTGCCCAGTTCATCGAAGGGCACGTCAATGGCGGATAGGCCAAAGGCATTTCCGTTATTTTTGGTACGGCTTAAAGACACAATGGACAAATCCCTCGGAATCATCAAGTTATAGGAATCCGCCTGTTTTTTGAGCCTCAGCGCCAGGTCGTCATCCGCGCATACCATGCCCGTAAACCCGTTTAGTATACGATACGGTATCTCCTCATGCATCCCCAAAACTTGAACCATATCTTCCTCATAGGGGATGTTGTAGTCGAAAAGGCATCGCCTGAAACCCTCTGTAAAGCTGTTGTTTGTATAGCTGTCGCGGCTCATCACGCAGCCCAGCCGCTGATGCTTGCGCTCGATTAGTTTTTGGGTGGCGGCATAACCTAATGAGGAATAATCCACTGACAGGACGCCGTTATCAAATCCGCGGTAGGCATCTGTAATTTGCAGGGGAATGCCTTGCTTTTGTATGGTATCCCGGCTCGTATCCGAGGAATCGGCCACCCTGTCCCAAACAATGCCGTCCACATGATGGGAGCACAGAATGGCTAAATTCTTCTCTTCGTCTTTCGGGCCCGCGGACGTGGTGATGATGGTGGTATAGCCTTCCTCCCGGGCCGCGCCGATTAAGCTTGTCATCAATTGTTCATGGCCGGTGTGCAAGGCCATAGATACGCCCAACAGGCGTGAAGAGGTGTTTGGACGGTACTTCGCGTGCGGGGTATAGTTATATTCCTTAATCTTTTCCAAGACACGCCGGCGGGTCTCCTCGCTGATGCCATCATACTTTTTGTTGAGTATTTTAGACACCGTAGAAGCGGACACATTGGCGAGGGCGGCGATATCTCTAATAGTCATCCGGTTCTTTTGCACCCCTTAACTGAACCAAACAGATTATTCGGCCGCTTTAGTAAAATTGTTTCCTAAACGTTTCCTTTGTATTATAAGAATCGATTAGCCGGCTGTCAAGGGTGATTAAAATATTTTTATTCCGAATGGAGCAAACGGTTTAACAAGGCAAAAAAGCGGCCCGAAAAATCATCCTTTCCCGGGCCGCCGTAGTTGCCTTCATACCGGCGTTAGGGCAGCATCCCCCGTAAAAACGCCGCCGCCAACGCGATATCCTCTTCCGGCCGGCCGCCTG
>WRFT01000199.1 GCA_009776385.1 Clostridia bacterium | reverse complement strand
TCAATCGGAAGAAATACAGCGGGCATATGAAACGGGCCGCGGCAAGTTAATTTTACGCGCGCGGGTTCATATAGAGGATGGTGCGTCCGGCCGTAAGCGGCTGGTCATCACGCAGGTTCCGTATCAGGTTTCCAAATCCGCCATGCTGGAGAAGATACTCAAGCTTTTCAATGAAAAGAAAGCGGCGCTGGGCGGATGCCATGACATTCGGGATGAATCCGACCGCACCGGTATGCGTGCGGTTATCGAGCTTAAAAAGGACGCGGATCCCAACCGCGTACTGGCCTATCTATATAAATATTCGGATTTGCAAATTACCTTCGGCGTTAACATGGTCGCCATTGCCGATGGCAAACCTGTTTTGATGGGTTTACGCGAGTTGCTGGAACGCTACATCACGCATCAAAAAAACGTTGTTACCCGCAGAACACGTTATGATTTGGATGAAGCGCTGCGCAGAATGCATATCTTGGAAGGGCTCATGATTGCGCTGGACAACCTGGATGAAGTGATACGTATCATACGCGCAAGCCGTAACCCCAAAGCCGCCCGTGACGCGCTGGTCGACACATTCGCGCTCAGCGAAACGCAGGCTCAGGCGATATTGGATATGCGTTTACAGCGTTTAACGCATTTAGAAACACTAGCGCTCAGGCGGGAACATGCCGAAAAGCGAAAATTGGTAGAAAGGCTGGAAGCAATTTTAAATAGTAAAACCGCGCTTTTAAATGTCATTAAGGGGGAGCTGCGTGATGTTGCCGCGGAATACCATTCCCCGCGGCGAACGATGGTTGAAACAGAAACCATAACGCAAACCGTTCAAATAGATGAAGGGCCCGAACCGGAAGAAGCGGTCGTGTTTTACTCGCACGGCGGGTATCTGCGCAGGATGCACCCGCGTATGTTTGAAAAGAAAACGCTGCCCGACCCGATGGAAGGCATGCAGGAGCAATATCGGTATATATACAACGCCATGACAGACGATACGCTCCTCTTTTTTACCAATAAGGGGAACTGTTATGCCATCAGCGTTGGCTCGCTGCCGGAAATGAACCGTCCGCAAGAACGGGGGCAGTTACTCGCGGGCATCTTAAATGGTCTTGAAAAAGAGGAAACGCTGACGGCGTTATTCTTGTTTAAACCGGGGGAGTTAAGCGCTGGTACGGATTTCCTGTTTATTACCGAACGGGGCATGATAAAACGCGCCAAGGCTTCCGAGTACGATATCAAGCGTTCGAAATTCAACGCCCTGACTTTAAAAGATAAAGACGCCCTGCTGACGGTGTTGACCGTACCGCAAACGGATGACCTGCTACTGATAAGCCGGCACGGCATGTCCATCCGTTTCCGGTTGGATTCCGTATCCGTCATGGGCCGCACGGCCGGCGGCGTCCGCGTGATGCAGTTGGACGGTACGGATAGAATTTTGGCAGCCGCTGCCCCGGATCCGAGCATGTCCTTGCTGTTAATGTCAGACCGCGGGTATGCCAAGCGGCTGCTCATGAGCGATTTTGACTGCCAAAACAGAAATGGAAAAGGAGTTCACGCGTTTAATTTTAACAAGAACGGGTCGAACGGGACATGCCTGGTTGCAGCTCTGCCTCTTCCGCCTGACGCCGTGAACCTATTCGTATACCGTACGCAAAGCCCCGCATGCGCTATCATGGTTAATGAAGTTGCCTTTCTGCCAAAGACGGGGAAGGGAAGGCCGTACGTAGCGGCGGATACGGAAGACAGCGTCACATGTGTTCTGCCTGTCAATTAATGGTGATTTCAAAATCTCCCAATATTCCCTGAATGCGTTTAAACGAACGTTCCATGACGATTATTTGTTCCTTAGACATGCCCTCAGGCGGATCCGTATGGGCCAGAACGGGCCTGTATTGGTCGCTCTTCCCTTCTCTGTAACGCCATATATACAAAGGCGAGTAACTGACTTGTTCAAAAGTGACTGCGTCAAGGGAGGGATCGTAGCGTATATCCAGATGCAGCAGCATGGAAATAATGTTGGTGTCTCCGCGTTTCGAAGTCACTAGCGCCCCCAGCGAGTATACCGCCAGCGTTTGCCGTGTACGCCCGCCGGGTCGTTCGCTTTGTAAAAAAACGATTGGCTGCATGGCATCATCGGACGCACCCAGTATCACATCCGCGCCCGCGTCCGCTATTTGCTGTACAAGGGTTGATTGCGTTTTGTTAACGACGCTTTTAATGCCGCTTGCCCAATACAACGAAACGATGACGACATTCGCGCCGCTCTGCCGTGCTTTGGCGATATCATTTTCTATACGTTCGGCGGATAGTAGCGGCAGCGCGAACTCCGCGTTATCTCTCTTGATGGTTTTCTTGCCTTGGCTGCTGACGGCTTGCGTGTAATGTAAAAAAGCGACCTGCGCGCCGTCTAAATCCAATATCAATAGGCTTTGATCATCCGGGTCGCTCAAAGCCCCTATCACGGAAAAACCCTCGTCGCGAAGGGTAGCCATTGTGTTTTTTAAAGAAGAGAGGCCCAGATCCATCGCCTTGTCATGACCGAGCGCGATAACATCGAAACGGGCGTCCCGAACGGCGCTTAAGAGGCTGGAGGAGGTGTTTAGGTTAGAATACTTTTGTTTGTTATCCATCAGGTTTTTAAGCGTAAAAAGACAAACGTCGGCGGATATATCGCTTTGTATATATGAAAACAGAGGCGAAAAATCATAGGTATCGCTCTCCTGCCCGTAAAAAGAAGAGAGAATGGGCTTATCTGCCGTCAGCGTACCTGCGGCCAGTATACGAAAAGAAGATATCACGGGCGGCGCGGCCGTGGGTTCCGGCGTTACCTGCGCGGGCAGTTCGACGGCTTCCGAAAACAAAGGCATACCGGCATTATCAGTGCCATCTGTAGGTTGACTGCCTGTATTTGAGAAAGACAGAATCGGGATATCCTGCAGCGTCAGCTCGGGAAGATGCAGGTAACCCGTTAGGGAATCGGCTATTTTCTGCGCCTCATCCGGCCGTAGGGTCGTATCACCGGCTAAGCGGGGGATGATTCGCAGACTGGCCGCTAAGGTAGCGGCAGTGATAACGATAACCAACACGGTTCCCGGAGAAACGCCTCGGCGTTTCCGTCGTTTCATGAGTGCCCTCCTGTAAAACAGATAAAAACGCGCCGGGTATAATCAGTTTAGGTGATATGATCCATTACCAAAGCCAAAACCACTGTCAACACCATCAACGCGGCTAAGACCAGCGATACAACGCGTACCATCGTCTTGCTTTTCTTCGACCTTGACACAACGCGTGTCGTCGTCTTTTTTTGGGTTGGTTTACCGGCCATTTCTTGTGCCTCCCGCTTTTGACTGACGTGTAACTGACCCTGCAGATACCGTATGACATCATGCTTATTACATTAGACATTTCAAGCGGTTTTCCTTTAATATGCCGTTATTGTACGCGGATACCCGCGTGCGCGGATATCCGGGCGGTTGTATCTTCATGCGGAAAGCGTTATAATGACGGCGGTTCGCGAAAAGGGGATACGGCATGGACGAGATCCGTTTGAATGATGTCATCATGACACGCAAACAACATCCCTGCGGCGCAAATGAGTGGACGGTCATCCGTGTGGGCGCCGACATAAAAATGAAATGCTCCGGGTGCGGGCGTATCGTGATGATGGATCGTTCTGTTTTCGTAAAGCGCAGAAAAAAAACACTTCGTCAAGGCCCGCTTCCCTGTACGGATAAGTAGGGAGGAAAATCAACATGATTGAACCAAACATAGAAGAAAAGGCTTCGGATGTTAAAAAAAGAAACCGGCGGCAGAAAGACAAAAAACCGTTGGATGTTAAAAGAGAGATTATGAGTTGGATAATAACC
>WRFT01000198.1 GCA_009776385.1 Clostridia bacterium | reverse complement strand
GGATAGAATGGGTACCGAGACGGGAAGGATGCAAAGCGCCGCGAGTAAACACAAGAACCGTTTCATGAGTCAAGACCTCCTAAAAGAATATTGTAGCCGTTGATAGGGGTTGAATACGCCACTATTTCGGTGAATCCCCTTTTGTTAACATGAGGTTAACCTTGCTTTGAAAGAGCGCATAAAAGGGTATCGACGCAAAGGCCAAGCCCGCGCTAAGCGCCGATAAGCCGCCGCGAACCAAATCGGGACGCGGTGTACCCCGCATACGCCTTACCGTAAAGCCATTGAACAAGGTTGTCAATAAGTTCGGGTAAAAATCCGCATCAGACCAACGGGTGGGTATCCATTCCGCGGGAGGCGCGGCAAGAGGAATGACACCTGTTAAGAGCAGCGCGGCAAAAACAGCAAGCCCTCCTAACCTGTAAGAGACGGGAATACGCGCGCGTGCCAGAGATACGGCCGCCATCAGACATGCGGCCAGCGTAGGGAGGCTCGTTAAAAACGCGTATTTAGCGGCTTCCGTTTCCAGCACGGTTTGGGTTGGCGACCCTTGTACCATGGCGTCGCTCAGCCATTGTGAGGCCTGCTCATCGGGTGCCAGGCTCCCGCCCGCGGGTACTTTAAAGTCCACTCCCCTAAAGTAAAACGGTTTTTCTTTGATGGCCGCCGGGCATAAGACCATGCCGTCACCGGTATCAAACAAGGCCGGTAACGCTTCCGTTTGGTAAACACAAACCACCGTCAGTTCCATATCGTTAAATGTAACCGGACGCCCGATAATGTCCGCAGACCCAAAAAGACGCAGGGCTGTTTGCTGGTCCAGCGCGCATATACGGGAACGGGCAAAAAAGGGCATCTGACCTGTGAGAACATCAACCCCGTTCATTAAACCGTAACCATACAGCGCGTCCACGGTGATGCTGCCGCCTGTTTCCTCACTTTTCACTGTTGCGTCTTGTTCGTGCGTCCATGCAAAAAAAGTGTTGGGCGCTATCTCGTTGAGACGTTCCACCGTATCTTGTGTCGGGCCTTGGTTATCATATCGAAACAAGACTGTCCCCCGCGTGTCCGGGTATGCCGTTTGGTAAACCCAACAAGCCGACACCGATAACAGACAAAATAACATAAGGTACACGCAACCGCGCTTCATTTTAATCCTCCTGAACGCGAACGCGGTCCCCTTCCGATACGGCGCGATCGGAACGGGCAATGAGCGAATCGTTAAATGAAACGCCTCCTTGAAGGGCCGCGCGTGTGGCGTCCGTATCCAATACCGTGACATCACGGCGTACCGCGGTGGTTTCCGTGCCCAACGCGCCCTGGCGCATGGAAAGCAGCAAGACATAATACCCGTAGCTATCCTGCCTGAGCGCGGTTAACGGGATGAGTAAATCATAATTCTGCGTACGTTTGGAAACGCTCACTTCCGCGGTCACGCCCGGGTAGCCCGCGCCCTCCGGAAGCAGGAAGGAGACTTCCAACCCGTCTTCATTTTCAACGGCGGTCAGAATGGGGACGCGGTGCGATTTTCCGCTTACCCCTATCTGCGCGTTATCGCCCACTTGAAGAAGGGTTACATCATCGCCCGATAATGTTACGGTTAAGCTCATGGGCGTATCCGTCCCCGCCCATGTCAGCAACGCCGCGGAGGAGACGGCATCCCCCTCACTGACTTGAACGGTGGTGATAACGGCATCCTCCGGCGCGTAGCAAACAGGGTTTTCAAGCAACCACCGCGCTTTTTCAAGCGCGTCCGACGCTTCGTTGAATGTTTGCAATTTTTGGATATAATCGCGAATCTCCGTGATCTTATTCATTGTATCTTCGGCGTCCCGTACAGCCGAGGCGCGTGTTTCTTTATCCTCTTTAGAAACCGCTTTTTCATACGCTTCTTCCGATCGTTGCAGGTTTTTTTGCGCCTGCTCATACCTGCGCCATACGGATGGCACCACATCCGCGAACGCCCAATCCAAATTCTGTTTGGCTTGGTCATATGCCGCTTGTTTATCCGCCAAACCATCGGCCAGCGCGTTTACATCCAGGGCAATCAGAGGATCGCCCCGGAACACCTGCTGGCCTGTGCGGACATAGACACGCGCGACGCGTGAGCCGGATTCCGCGTAAAGGGGCACGCGAATATCCGCTTCAACCGTTCCGGTCGCGTTAAAACGCTTTTCCAGCGCGCCGCGCTGGGGTGACGCTTTACGCACAACCGGCACGGTCATCTCCGTTAAAATATTATTAATAAGCGTTAAGACCGCCATGACCAGCAGGAAGGCAATCAACGCCTTGCCTGTCTTCCTGCGTACGGGATCCAGCCTTTTAAACACCCGCGAACACCTCTATTCTTTGATTCCGGTCAACTGTATGCCTTCAACCAGATAGGATTCACAGAAGAAAAACAACATCAGCGCCGGCAATAGCGTTAAGACCGACGCGGCCATGGCGACATCGGCATTCGAAGAGCCGATACGCATTAAGTATAAGGACAAAGGATGCAACGCTTCCGTTTTTAAATACGTCATCGGCTGCTCGATGAGATTCCAGTTGTCTAAAAAGCTTAATGTCAGCATGGACGCGATGCCCGGTACCGCTAAGGGGATGCCCACCCGAAAGAAGACCATCGGTTCTGACGCGCCGTCGATCCGCGCGGCTTCCAGCAGTGAACGGGGTACCGCGCGAAAGAACTGCCGCAGCAGAAAAACCGAAAAAGTGGTGAAGATACCGGGCAGTATGACGGCATAAACCGTATCAATGAGCTTAAAACGCTCCAGCGTCAGATAGGTGGGAACGAGCGTCACTTGAAAGGGCATCATCATCAACGCGATATACCCCATAAACAACGCCTGCGAAAAACGGAAGCGATAACTGGCAAAACCCCACGCGGCCAGTGTCCCGACAACCATCTGCCCCATGAGGATTAACACAACTATGCGCATCGAGTTCCAAAACATGGTAAGGAACACGCCGTTATCAAACAACAACGCGATATACTGCGTCAAGGACGGAATACGCGGATATAACAGCAGGGTGGCCTGCCCCGCGCCGGAAGGAAGTACGGGAGAGATATGCGCAAAGAGCTCGTCGGACCCCATGAAGGAGCCAAACAGCGTCATCAGCAGCGGCGTGATGACTATCAATGCCAGCAGTGACATGACGACGGTTCTGACCACCTTGCCTATCATGTTACCGCCTCCTCGTGCTTTAGGCCCCAGGCGCGGTTTAATACGGCAACCAGAAGAAGGATGACTGCCGCCGTGACCGTGGCGGCGGCGGAAAGTTTTTCAATTTCAAGGGCTGTAAACCAGTTGTTTAGGGTATGCTGAATCAGATAGATACTCGTGTGCGGGTAGTTTCCGGCCACCAGCCACGCCTCCCGGTATGCCTTGAAGGTGTTCAGGAGTGACAGCACCGTAACCGTAAAGAGCGTGGGACGCAGGCCCGGCCATGTGATGGCTGTGAATTTGCGCCACGCGCCCGCGCCGTCTACGGATGCCGCTTCATACAGCTCCGGCGGAATGGAAGATAATCCGGCCATGAAAAGCACCATGTTGTACCCCGCGTTTTTCCAAACATAAGCGATAATCAAGCACATCAGCGCGTAATCCGTGCGCATCCAATCGACGGATTGTAACCCCACGGCCCCCATTAAACCGTTGATGAGGCCGTTGGAATGGAATAAAACCTGCCAAAGTAACGCTACAGACGCGGCGGGAATTGCCATCGGCAGTAAAAATGTCGCGCGCAGGGCGCTTTTAATAAAGACAGGTTTAAACAACATGACAGCCAACGTCAAAGAAACCGCTACCAAAATCGGTACGCACAGACCCATGAAACGAAGGGTGTTAATGGACGCGGT
>WRFT01000197.1 GCA_009776385.1 Clostridia bacterium | reverse complement strand
GGTGTACACATTAATTAGAAAAGCAAATCCCATGGCTTCCGTCTTCGCGAGCCACGTGAGTGGCATGGCGATCCAGATTTTAACATTTATTATGACGCTTTTAATATAGATTATAATGACAAGGTAAGGAACCCTGGATCGCCACGCTCACGCTCGCGAAGACGTATCTATCGTATCCATATATCTCATCCATGCGTTACCCCCTGTTCGTCATGGCTATACCTCTCTCACGGCTCGTGAAGACGAAAAAGAGGAACCCCGGATCACCACGCTCACGCTTGCGATAACGGGAGCGATGGCATCTATATATGCCATCATTTGATATAAATAAACCTATAGCTTCTTGCTATACTAATGGCATGACGGTCTACGGTGATCCGGATACTCTCCAATCTCCATAGCATCACATGCCGAGTTCATTTTCAGCCCATTTCAAATCGCTCTTTATAATTCATTTTGTATTAATCGTTGTGTATATACCGCCTCAACTGGCTGACAACCTCATTTAAATCAATCGGCTTGCCTATATGGCCGTTCATTCCGGCTTCGAAGCACTTTTCAATATCTTCCCTAAACACATTGGCGGTCATGGCGATGATGGGAATGGACCGTGTTCCCGATTCATCCAGTGCCCGGATGCGGCGCGTCGCTTCGTAACCATCCATCTCCGGCATTTGAACGTCCATGAATATCATTTCATACTTGTCCGGCGCTTCGCTGTACATATGTACCGCTTCTATACCGTTTTCTGCGCAATCAATTTGAAGGCCCATTGGCTCCAGCAGCGCCAGAACGATTTCACGGTTTATCTCCACGTCTTCCACCAGCAATATCTTGTGTCCGTTAAAGTCAACCGCCTGCCCGGATTTACCTTCTTGCTCTATCTTCCGATCGGAACCGATGCTTTCATTGATGATATCGACGATGACGGAAGGGAATAAAGGCTTTGGCAGAAATTTTTCAATACCCGCCTCCCGCGCTTCATCTTCAATGAGGCTCCAATCGATTGACGAAAAAATGGTGACGATGGAGTGATTCGGCGTTTTTTCCTGTATCTTGCCGGCCAGTTCTATGCCGCTCATGCCCGGCAACATCCAGTCGAGGAAGTAAATATTGTAATAGTCATCGTGCTTAATATACTCCAGGGCTTCTTCTCCGCTGGCGGCAACCGTGCATACAATGCCCAAGTTATCGGCGACAGCCAAGAAGAACTCACGAATTTCAGGCTCATCATCCACGGCAAAAATGCGGACATTTTGCCAGTTGACGCTTTCATCCAGCACGCGCTTCTTTTCCTCGTCGCCGCGTTTGAGCAACACATGAAAGATGAACTTAGCGCCCTTACCCAGTTCCGATTCCACCCATATCTTGCCGTTCATCAGCTCCACGATGCGTTTGGAAATGGAAAGCCCAAGCCCCGTGCCGCCGAATTTGCGGGATGTGCTGGCGTCGGCTTGTTCAAACGACTGGAAAAGGCGTTCCTTTTGATCATCGCTGATGCCAATCCCCGTATCCGTTATGCTGATTTGCAGGCGGCAATAATCGGCGTCATGGTCCGGTGCATCGCCCGTTCCCTCCAGGAGCCCCGCTTCCAAATGTATTGTACCTTCATCCGGCGTAAATTTGACGGCATTGGCTATCAGGTTGGTAATGACCTGTGAAAGCCTTTGTTCATCGCCGATGAGTGAGTTTGGTATGCCTTTTTCGATGCTGATATAAAATTTTTGCCGCCGTTCATCCACACGCAGGTTGACGACATCCGCGACCTTTTGCAGCATTTTTTCAAAATCGAAATTGACGGGAGACAGTTCAAACTTATCGGCTTCGATTTTAGAAATATCCAGCACATCGTTGATAATGCCAAGAAGATGCTTGGACGCCCCTTGTATTTTGTTTAAGGCGTCGTCTTTCTTTTCTATGGCATGCGTCAGTTTGCCGATTGTCGTCATACCGATGATGGCGTTCATCGGCGTGCGAATCTCATGGCTCATGTTGCTGAGGAAGGCGCTTTTAGCCTTTGACGCCGATTCCGCGATGACGACTTGCTCTTCCAACTGTTTTGTGCGCTGCTTGACAATCATTTCAAGCGCTTCGTTCATCTGCGACGTTTCTTCAAAGCGGCTGGTGTACTTACGCGCCAGCATAAAGGCCATACACAGCATCAGCAATGAAAAGCCGTAGCGCGTGGTCAGAACCCCTGTATGCAGCCATAACATGTCAAGCATGTCCAATACGACGGTGACAAAGACAATAAGCATCGGAATAAAGACATTACCCAACTCCGTATGCTTCATGTCCGCAAAGAACACCACCCCAAAACCTGCGGATTCACCGGCAGCCGCTTTTTCTTTTTGCCGTAACCTGACATTTTTAATAAAGGTATAGACAAGTAAATAAGAAAAAATATAAAGAATATACACGCCGCCGATACACATCCAAATGGTTAGCAGGTCTCCGGCAAACCAAATCGGAAAGAAGCACTGCAGCGTAATCAACGCGGCGCAGAATATACCGTACACCATCGTACCGCGTTTAACCTTGCCGAAGTTGAGGTTTTCGAAAAATATACCGAAGACAAGCGTCATTAAATAAAGCGCGGCGTTTTCAACACGCAGCGTGACGGCGGTGTTGCTGAAAACATTGTAAATGACCGAACTGTGCGCGTAATAATAAACCGCCAGCAGGCTGGAAAACATACCAAACAATAGGTTGTAAAAATCGGATTTACGTAAGAAAAATAAAAGAATATGGTAGAACCCTATAAAGATGAACATCGTGCACAGCGCTACCGTTAAGGCGCTGGTTCCGTCGCTGGATATATGGGTATAATTGCCAATGTAAAAGGGGCCCGAATAAAACAGGCCCGTGTAAGCGCTGCTGCGCGCCCCTATGATATGGAAAACGATATGGTTGATTCCTTCGTTTAAAAACCTTTTATCAAACGGGATGATGACCCCCCGCTGACTTTTAAACAGGGTAATTTGGTTATTCGCATCTAGATAAATCTGCTTGGATATTAAATCCCCGTTGAGGTATATTTCCCAGTTTTCGCCTATTCCGGCTAAGTACATACCGGGCGCGATGGGATTGTCGCCGTACAAGCTGGCAATTTTATCATGGCTCAATTCGAATGGGATTAAAACGGTAAAATCCTCAATCCTGCGTTCCGCGGTTGATAAAAACTCGGAAGGCGTAGGCGAATAAAGACCGGTGGGCAGTTTGCTCATACGAAAATCGCGGCCGTGGTTGGCGGGCAACTCCAAATTCCAATCCGTCAGTTCGGGGTTAAGGTAGGCATAAGCGGGTTCATATCCGTTTTTAATATAGGCGGGAAAGGCCATTAAGTCCGTGTAAAGCGAATCATTTGCGACATTGCCGCCGGTGGCTAAACTGACGAAGAATACCACCGCAATTACGGTAACGGATAGGAGGGCCAGCCAAACGGTTAGGTTCCTCCGCATTAAAATTTATCCCTCCTCCGGTAATTGGTGCGAACCCGAAAGGATACAGGCACACCTATCGTTATTTCGGGAATGCTTCGGTTTAATACGAACGCGCGTCTATATCTTCTTGCGTGATGGTCGCCGCGTCAAAGGCCGCTTCTGCCACATACGCGAGTTTATCAGGCGTTTCACCCTTTTGCAATTGTTGAATGATTGCCTCTACGCGGGGGCCGTGCAGCGGATTACACTCCACATTGAAGTTTATTTTGCCTTTTAGCGTGGCATCCAACCCATCATGCGTCGCGTCAAAGGAGATGATGGTGACTTCTCCGTTTAGGCCGTATGTCCGCTTGTTTAAGTCCATCGCTTCCATCGCGCCGTATGTCATATTGTCGTTTTCGCTGTACAATACATCAAAGCTATCGAACTGCTTTAATACGAG
>WRFT01000196.1 GCA_009776385.1 Clostridia bacterium | reverse complement strand
GTTTCAGCGGCCTGCTCGTGCGGGGCATCGGGGGACTCAGCGCTTCGGTCAGCCGTGTGCTGATAGGCTACGGCCTCAATCCCGTTGTCCGGTCCCTGCTCATCGAGGGCATCTTTACGGGCGTGGGGGCCGTGATAGGCTTTTTACCCTATATCGTCGTCTTGTTCTTCTTCCTGTCCATCTTGGAAGACAGCGGGTACATGGCGCGCGTGGCGTATGTAATGGATAAACCCTTGCGCAGAATCGGCCTGTCCGGGCGCAGTTTCGTGCCCATGCTGATGGGGTTCGGCTGCACGGTTCCGGCGGTGATGGCTGCCCGTACGCTGCCCGGTCAGCGGGATAGGAAGATGACAATTTTGCTAACGCCCTTCATGAGCTGCAGCGCCAAACTGCCCATCTACGCGCTGTTCACCGCCGCGTTCTTCCCAAGGCATCAGGCGTATGTGATGATTGGGTTGTATGTAACGGGCATTTTACTGGGCATCCTTTCCGGTTTTGTTATAAAAAAAACCTTGTTTAAGGGCGCGCCGGCGCCGTTCGTCATGGAGTTGCCTAACTATCGCTTTCCTTCGCCCAAAACCGTACTGCTGCTCTTGCGCGACAAGGCCATGGACTTCCTTAAACGGGCTTTTACCGTTATCTTAACAGCGACGGTCATCATATGGTTTTTGCGTTCCTTTGACCTGCGCCTCAATCCGGTCACGGACGGCTTAAACAGCATCCTTGCCGTTATCGGCAGGCTTGTCAGCGCGGTGTTTATGCCCCTGGGCTTCTCTGATTGGCGTGTGCCGGCCGCGCTCATCACCGGCTTTACCGCCAAAGAGGCGGTCATCAGCACCCTGAGTGTCTTATCGGGCGTCGGCGTCGCGGAGCTTCCCGGCGTACTGCACACCTTGTTTACACCGCTCGCGTCCGTCAGTTTTTTAGTATTCACTTTGCTCTACACCCCCTGCGCGGCGGCCGTTGTCACTATGAAACGGGAGTTGGGCGGCAAAATGGGCGCCCTGCTCATCATTTTGTATCAAACAGGGTTTGCGTGGCTAGCCGCCTTCTGCGTCTATCAAATAGGCAGCCTGATACTACCGTAGGCGGGGCATCACGGGGCATGTCCTTATGCTGAGTACCCTTGAGGTAAGATATGAAATATGCCGTTATCTCCGATGTGCATGGTAACCACCCCGCCCTGCGGGCTGTTTTAGAGGACGCCGGTAAGCAGGGGGTCGATACCTGCCTGTTTTTAGGCGATTATGCCTATGGGCTCCCGTGGGGGAACGAGGTGACGCACACAATTCGCAGCCTTGCGTCAAAGGCCGTTATCCGGGGAAACGGGGAAGATTATTTCAACGGTTTGCGCGATAAGAACCATGATTGGGGGAGTCTTGAACAGTTCAAACCCATTGCTTGGGCGCACCGTTCTCTTTCTTTGGAAAACCTTGATTATCTTCAAACACTGCCCGCCTCGCTGACCCTAACGGGCAGCGGGTATACCCTGTACCTTGAGCACGCGCCGTCCGTTATTTATCGTTCGCCGCAAATAGGGCTGTTTCATTGCCGCTTTTTTCATAATGACATGCTAAAAGAACCTTTCAGCCATGAGGCCTACTTGCTGCGCGCCAAAAACGCGTTTCTGTCCCGCGCCGACGCGCTGGCGGATATGCGTGCCATGCCGCGGGGCGTCTACCTGTTCGGGCATAACCATATTCAATTTCACATGTCCATTGAGGGAAGGTACTTTGTAAACCCCGGCTCATGCGGCGAACCGCTGGACTGGAACCCTGCCGCCGCCTATACGGTGCTGGACTGCTCGAAGGACGGCTGCGCCGTCACGGAAAGGCGCGTGGACTATGACAGGGCGGCGGCAATCCGCGGGTTGCGTGAAACCGGCTACGCGGCGTACGCGCCCGTATGGAGCGACGTGATGGAACGGGCACTCATGACGGGAAAGGATTATTTCTACCCGCTGGTACTGCATTTAAGAGACACCGCCAAACGGCTCGGTAAAACGGAATACCCGGTGGACAACGCCGTTTGGAATGAGGCGGTTATAACCTGGGAACCGAATGGGTTGTATTAACGTTATTTCTTTAAGACGATATTGCCGGACACGCCGTGACGCGTGTGCGGTGTATTTTGGGTTAATATGCATACCCCGATCCATTTCTTGTTTGAATTTTACCAATTCATTTGTTGTCTCCGGATAATCACTATAATGCATTTCCTTTAAATCAGGCACGCCAACTTTAATAAAAGGCAGTTCTAACAGTTGTCTCTGGATATAGACCAGATATACCCTTCCTAACCTCCATTTATAATGCTGGTAAATTTCGTTAAGAGAAAATGAACGAATCGATATAAATTCACCCCGTTTTAAAAGCCTGCGTCTCCGTATTGAAGGGATCTCCCAAAAGTCTTTGCGCCATTCTTTAAGGAGTGTTTTATCAGACAGCACTTTTTGTTTGATCAGTCGTTTCACTATAAAGTATGCTTGCGCTGGAAGATGAGTATGACAAATAGGAATTTCTTCTTGTGCGGGATAATAAAATACTTTAATTATCCGCCCGTTTTTTTTACAAATCAGCTTCAGCATATGGTGAAGCGTTTCATATTCTTCCAGCAGTGTGTAGGCTGTAAAGCTTCCGGTTTCGAAGTAAGCCAGAGACCGCTTTTCATCCGGATTACAATATGATTCTAATAAAATGGACCGCTTCGCGACTTCCCTGGCTTCCGGCATAAGACCCGCCCAAACCAGACAGGATACCCATAACGAGTAGATATTGGGATAAGGTTGATATAAATAATCCGTGGCATAATGATTTGACTCGGCTTCTGTCATATCCGCAAGTGGGCAGTTTTCCTGCTGAAACACCTTCATCGCTTGAATGTAAGGTTCTAAACGCGCGAAGCAATCGGCGGCTTGCGTATAGTATTTTCGCTCGAAAGAAAGCAATGCCAAAAAGTATAAAGACTCTGCTGTCGGATGCTGCTGGACGGCAAGCGTATACATTTCATGCGCTTCCGGAATACGATGCAGCTTCCAGGCGGCGTATCCGGCCAAAGACAGGGTATGGTAGTCACGCGGATTGCGTTGGAGCGACCGGCGCAGCAGCACGGACGCCTCCAAGCAATCCTGTTGCGAAGGGTACCTTTCTTCACACAGCAGATAGCACGCTAAATTGTTAAGGGTGTAGCAACATGGAAAGGCGGACACATTCTCCCGAAGAAGACGCAGGGCTTCTTCGGGTTGATCTTTAAAAGCGGCTTCAAATGCCTTTTTATTGGCATCCCTTGCTTCCTGCCGGGCAGATTCCACCGGGTTATCCCTCCCCATTCCGTTCAACTTAAGTTTCGGAATGCTTTTTTACTTCAAGAATCTTGTTGAATATTTTGATAACAATTGCGTAACCAACCACTCTTTCCCCCTCTTGTATCTGAATTTTTTTGCCTTCCCATAAACATTTAGGATACGCTTCAGGGGAAAGAAAAGTGATGGTACCTTTAGCCTGCCCGTTTGGAGGAACTTCGCTGACATCGGAATAACGATGTAACCCGGATGTTAAATAAGTATCATTTACCAAATGATTTGGCCGATACCCGTCATACGCCGGATGCCTTCTTGTACCGTTAAATTCAAAGAGGACTTCTATATCGGGTTTTCGGGTGAGAATATTTTCAATATTCTTTTTTAATGTCATATAGTCTCCATCCCTGCGATACCCCCAGACAAAGCATGACCATAGATTCGAACACGATATGGCTTTCATAGCCATCAATTATACCATATCGCTAATACTTTCCCATCTTTTTGTATTAGAATGATTTCGCTTGTCCTCGTTTTTTCGCTAGGAATACTATATACAGTGTAGTTGATCAGTCTTTACACTATATACAG
>WRFT01000195.1 GCA_009776385.1 Clostridia bacterium | reverse complement strand
TTGCATTAAAAACGGCTCGTATACATCCTCTATGGTCATGGCGTCTTCACCCGTCGCCGCGGCCAGCGTATCCAGGCCCACCGGACCCCCGCTGAACTTATCCATCATGACAATCAGCATCGCCCTGTCTACCCTATCCAAGCCGAGTGTGTCAATATCAAGCATTTCCAGGCCCTCCCTGGCAACGGAACGGGTAATGACTCCGTCCGCGCGTACCTGCGCGTAATCCCGAACCCTTTTTAAAATACGGTTGGCGATACGCGGCGTGCCGCGGCTGCAGGAGGCTATTTCTCCAATGCCGCTTTCATCGGCCGAAACATGCAGAATACCGGCCGATCGTCTGAGAATCTGGGCCAACTCCTCGTTTGCATACATGCCCAGGTGTTCCTTGATGCCGAATCTGTCCAGCAGCGGGGCGGACAAAAGGCCCGCCCGCGTCGTGGCGCCCACCAAAGTGAATTTAGGCAGCGGCATATGGTATTCCCGCGCGGACGGCCCCTTGCCCAGCAGAATATCCAAAGCATAATCTTCCATAGCCGGGTAGAGCACTTCCTCAACGGTGCGCGGAAGGCGGTGAATTTCATCTATAAACAGCACATCTCCTGCGGCCAGGTTGGTCAGTATAGCCGCCAAGTCGCCGGGCCGCTCGATGGCAGGGCCGGAAGTGATGCGTATGTTTCGACCCATTTCGGCGGCTACGATACAGGCCAAGCTGGTTTTACCTAAACCGGGCGGCCCGTGCAACAAAATATGATCCAGCGCGTCACGTCTGTCCAGCGCGGCCCTGATGTAAATGGTCAGCCTTTCCTTGACGGCGCTTTGGCCGATATACTCGCGTAAGCTGCGCGGCCGCAGGGACTGCTCCTGTTCATCATCCTCCGGCCTGTGCGTGCCGGATATTAAGCGTTCTTCAGTCATTAGCCGCCTCCCGATATGCCGCGTAACGCCAGCTTAATCAATTCGCCCGCGTCATCGCTTTGGCTGCGAACGGCGTTTACCGCCGCGCGCGCCTCCGATGCCGAATACCCCCATGCCTGAAGCGCGAGCGCCGCGTCCGCGGCCGCGTCCGCGGCGGTAGGCACGCCCCCTGAGGCGGCGGGAATATCTGCTTCGGATAGTTTTTCCTTCAGTTCCAACGCAATGCGCTGCGCCGTTTTCTTGCCAACTCCCGGCGCGCGCGCAAGCATTTGAGCGTCTCCGAAGATAATGGCGGTCGTTAAATCCGTAAGCGGCATGGAAGATAGTATATTAAGCGCCGTTCTGGGGCCGATACCGGATACGGTAATTAACCGTTCAAACATAGCGCGTTCTTCCCTGGTCGCAAAGCCAAACAGCTCCATGGCGTCCTCACGGACATTCATGTAGGTATACACGCGCATGAAGCCGCCCATATCAGGCGCGGTCATAACGGTGTTCGCGCCGCAAATTAACCGATATCCCACGCCATACGCTAATAATACCAGTTCCCCCGCCGCTTTTTCGGCGACGTTACCCTCAATAAAAGCTACCATATCCGTCTCCTCATGTCACTTCATCATAAACCGGGACTTCGACCGCCCCGTGTTCGCGTGTGTTACGGCTACGGCCAGACCATCCGCCGCGTCATCCGGCTTGGGGATTTCCTCCAATTTCAGAATCATTTTTACCATTTTTTGAATTTGCGTCTTTTCCGCCCTGCCATACCCGACAATCGCCTGCTTGATTTGCAAGGGAGTATATTCATACAAATTTTCTGTATACTCCGAGGCGACCGCTACCGCCGCGCCGCGCGCCGCGGCGACCATGAGGGCCGTTTTTACATTCTTGGCGAAGAAGAGTTCCTCAAAGGCGATGTCCTCCGGTGCATACAAGGCAATCAGTTCACGCACGCCGCGTTGGATGATGTTGAGCCGCCGCGGCATCGGTATATCCGGTTTCGTTTCAATAATACCGTAACAAATCATCTTGTACGCGGAGGCGCCGGCGTCAATCACACCGTATCCCATCCGCGCCAGGCCCGGATCGATACCCAGAATGACCAAGCGCTCGCCCCTTTCCGCCTTGGCATACACCGTGATGCCGCCGCGTTTATCATACCTTGTACCGGAAGGAATGTCAAACGAAATGCGAATATGTATTCGTGTTTATTCATGCATGTTTTTGTATAAACATGCAGTTGCATGGCTTGCAATCACCCTTTTCGCGGTGTATACTTGTTACGTTTTTCGTTATCATTTTTAGGCGGAGGCATATCATGGACAAGAAAAGAATCCTACTGGCGTACTCGGGCGGGCTGGATACCTCCATTATCGTTCCCTGGCTTAAAGAGAACTATGACTGCGATGTTTTATGCATGGCGGCCGACTTAGGCCAAGGGGAGGAACTGGAACCGCTGCATGAAAAGGCGCGTCAATGCGGCGCGGAAAAGCTTTTCATAGAAGATTTGCGGCGTGAGTTTGTGGAGGATTTTATCTTCCCTACCTTAAAAGCGGGCGCGGTCTATGAGGGGAAATATCTTTTGGGCACGAGCTTCGCGCGGCCGTTAATTGCCAAACGCTTGGTTGAAATTGCGCATCGGGAGAATTGCACGGCCGTTTGCCACGGCGCGACGGGAAAAGGCAACGATCAGGTCCGCTTCGAACTGACCATCAAGGCGTTTGACCCTAACTTAGAAATTATCGCGCCTTGGCGCATATGGGATATTACCTCCCGCGAGGAAGCCATCGACTATGCCAATGAGCGCAACATCCCCGTACCCGTTACCAAAAAGCGCCCCTACTCCATGGACAGAAACTTATGGCATCTCTCTCACGAGGGGGCGGACTTGGAAGATCCGCGCAATGAGATGCCCTCTGATTTACTGCTGACCATGGCTTCCCCCCAAAACGCGCCGGATACGCCGGAATATGTCACGGTTAATTTTGTTTGCGGTATTCCCGTAGCTATCAACGGCGAGACGCTTGACCCGGTAGCGTTGATAGAAAAAGCCAATGCCATCGCCGCTCGCAACGGCGTGGGCATGGAAGACATGGTAGAAAACCGGCTGGTCGGCATCAAGAGCCGCGGCATATATGAAACACCGGGCGGAACGCTTCTGTTCGAGGCGCACAGCCGTCTGGAATCCATTACGCTGGATCGCGCTACCGCGCATTTTAAAAGCCAGGCCGCCCTGCGTTTCTCCGAGCTTGTGTACGATGGATTGTGGTATACCCCGCTGCGGGAAGCCCTTTCAGCCTTTATGGACGTACTGGAAAAGGCTGTTAACGGCACTGTTCGCATGAAGCTGTATAAGGGAAATATGTTCCCGGCCAGCCTTCAAAGCCCGGACAGCCTGTACATGGAAGAGATATCCACATTCGGATACTCCGGCGAGTTGTACAACCACAAAGACGCCGAAGGGTTCATCAACCTGTACGGCCTTCCGATGAAGGTAAAGGCCATGGTGGAGGCCGGCAAGCGGCATAAAGATAAGGAGAGTCATTCATGAACCACGAAACGGGAGCGCACCTTTCACTGCCAGAGAACCTGCCCTTTCTGCCCGGAACGGACGCGGCGATGGTACTGCCGCGCGCCTATGCGCAGGAAGCGAAAATCTATATCTACTCCCTTAACCTGATGGGCCAGGCTAAAACCAACCATGAAATGGCCCTACTTTTATACCGCCAGATAAAAGATAGAAGCATCCCCTGTGATATGCTGGTCACCATTGAGGCGAAGGCCATCGCCCTGACGCAGGAGTTGGCGGTACTGCTTGGACAAGATTATTATATTGTCCTTAGAAAAAGCGTCAAGGCTTACATGCGCGATACCCTTCGCACGGCCGTGCGTTCCATCACCACGGAGCATAAGCAGTTTCTTTATCTGGACGGACGCGACGCGGAGCTTTTAAAAACCGTACGCCACCCCGTCTTTATTGACGACGTTATTTCA
>WRFT01000194.1 GCA_009776385.1 Clostridia bacterium | reverse complement strand
GCAGAAGACCCCATGCCGAACCTCAGGGCTTTGATGGCCCAAGGGGTGAGCGGCATCGCGCGGGTACAGTCTTTCGGAGGCGGTACGCATTTGGCTGAGTCCGCGCTGATATCCGGTTTGCACACCAACCCTTATATCCCGCATAAAATGGATTCTTTGGCATGGCAGTTAAAGCCGCTCGGCTATCAATCCACGGCAGTGCATACCTACTGGGGTTGGTTCTACGACCGGCACAAGCACATGAAAGACTTGGGCTTTGACCGTTTTATCCCCTTGGAGGCCATGACCGGACGGCCGGATTTTATACCGTACGCGGGAGACCGGCTGTTATATGATCAGATACTGGGCGTCTTGTCAGAATCACAAAGCCCGCATTTTATTTACGCGGCTACCATGCAGGCGCACGGCGGATACGCTTACCCCGCCCGATATGATACCCCCGTTCAAAGCGTTCCGCTGCCGCCCGACGCGGAACGGGAACTGCAAAACTTTTTATGGCAGCTGACATCGGCCGACGCGGCCTTAGGCGACTTCGTCCGCGGCCTGCAACACCTTGAGGAACCCTTTGTTTTAATCTTTTTGGCCGATCACTTCCCGTCACTCCCCTTGACGCTTGCCGCGGCGGGCATCGACAAGGAAGATGAGCGGTTGTACGAAATGCCGTATTGCGTGATAACCAACACGGGGACAGCGCTGCCGGAATTCGGCATGTTGGAAGATACGCAGTTGTCCGCGCTGGCCCTCGGCGCGCTTGGCCTCCCGGAAACCATCTACCAACGCTACGCGGATGACGAACAAGCCTTCAACCTGCTGACCTACGACGCGCTGTACGGTATGCAATACGCCCGAGACCGTATCACACAAGGCGATGATAACGCCGCTTACCTGTTTGGCCGCGAGCCTATCATATCCCGGGCGCTTGTGAACGGCAACGAACTGACGCTCATCGGCACGGATTTGACCTGGCGCACGGTTATCCAATGCGGCCGGGCCTATGAACTGGTTTTATTAGATACAAACGGGCAAACCGCCACGGCTTGCGTGACAGACGCCATGGCAGCCGAGATGCGGCTTTCGCAAGCCCGCATTCTATTTGTGGACGACGCGGAACGCCCCTTTCACGAAACAACCTTTCACGCGGTTTTTTCAGAGGACTAGGCCGCGCCTAACGACGCGGGGCCGTTTGTTTGATCTCCGCAAGCAGGTAGAGCGCGAGGCCTCCCAAAACACATGCGCCGCCCGCTATCAGCATGGCGGTGGGAATCTCTTTAAAGAAAATCACCGCCCAGACCATGGCGCCGACGGGTTCGAACAACAGCGCGAAGGATATGACCGAAGCGGACAACGTCCCCAACGCGCGCGTGAAGAGCGCATGCCCCAGCAGAGTACATCCGACAGACAACGCCAAGGTGTAAAAAAAGCTGTAACCGGGCAGGGCAAATCCGCCCGTGACGGGTGTTATTAACAGCAGCAGCAGCGCCGTAGCCGCATACACACATAGCGCGTAAACGGCGGTTGGCAATGTACGCCGCAGATGCTTGGCCAGCATCCAATGCCCGGCGATGAACACCGCGCCCAGCAGGGCGGTCATATTCCCCAACAGGCTGCTGCCCCCGTCCCCTATGCCGCCCGCGGCGATGATGCCCGCGCCGGCCATGGCTAAAACAGCGCCGGGCAACGCCGCGCGGCTGATTTTCTCTTTATAAATAAAGTAGGACAGCAACGCAACGAAGAGGGGCTGCGTGCAGACCAGGGCGACGGAAGCAAATGTAGAAGTTTGACCCAGGCTGGTCATCCAAAAGGTATAATGCAACGCCAGACAAGCCGCGGCGCAGAGCAATTGAACAAAGGACGCGCGGGACATTTTTACGTTCTGCAAAGATGCCTTCCCACGCAGCGCCTCGGGAAGCATGAAAAGCGCCGTGATGGCCATGCGTATCATGGCGACGGACACGGGCGCGGCGCCCTCATTCAATGCCGCGCGTACCAGGGGGCCGGAATACGAAACCATCACGACGCCCGTTAACACCATCAGCATCGCTTTTTTACGGCTCATTCCCCCGCCTCCCGCGCCCTTTTACTCATATATACCGACAATACAGCCATATCCGCGGGGGATACGCCGGGAATTCGGCTCGCCTGCCCCATAGAACGCGGACGCGCGTCGGAGAGTTTCTGCCGCGCCTCTATCCGTAAGTTTTTCATAGCCATATAGTCTATATCGGGCGGTAAAAGCCTTTCCTCCATCGCGGCGGCTCTTTTAATCTGCGTTTCTTGTTTTTTAAGGTATCCTTCGTATTTTAACGCGATTTCCGCCTGTTCCCGCGCTTGTTCGGAAAAACCGCTGAGCCCGTCCAAGAAGGGCGCCAGCATCGCCAGTGTAACGCGCGGCCTAAGCAGCAGTTCACGAAGCGTCGGCGACACGGGCCATTGCGAGCCGTCCTCATTTGGCAGCGCATCTTTTATCGCCTCCGTCAGGTTGATTCTGGTTTCCGACAGCCAACGCGCCAGCCTTTCTGTTTCGCGCCGCTTCCTTTCCGTTTTGGCCAGCCGTTCTTCCGACGCCAAGCCCAGGGTATGCGCGAGCGGCGTCAATCTGAGATCGGCGTTATCCTGACGCAAACTCAGGCGGTACTCGGCGCGGCTGGTCATCATGCGGTAGGGCTCATCGACACCCTTGGCGGTTAAGTCATCCGTTAACACACCTATATAAGCCATATCCCGTGTGAGGATGAAGGGAGGCTCCCCTTTTAAGGTTTGATAGGCGTTGATGCCCGCGTAAAGCCCCTGCGCGGCCGCCTCCTCGTACCCGGATGTACCGTTGACTTGCCCCGCGAAGAACAAGCCCCGGATATTTTTAGTTTCCAATGACGCGTAAAGCGCCCTGGAATCGATACAGTCATACTCGATGGCATACGCGGGGCGTGTCAGCACGGCGTTTTCCAGCCCCGGAACCGTGCGGTACATTTGAAACTGCACATCCTCCGGCAGTGAGGAGGACATCCCCTGCACATACCATTCGGCGCTTTCCAGGCCTTCCGGCTCCAGAAAGACCTGATGCCGCTGTTTATCGGCAAAGCGGTATACTTTATCCTCGATGCTGGGGCAGTAACGCGCGCCGATTCCCTTAATTTCACCGGAAAAGAGGGGCGAGCGGTGCAAATTGTCCCGTATGACGCGATGCGTTTGTTCATTTGTCCAGGTCAGGTAACAGAGCGCGCGGTTCTCAAGCCGTATATCCGTTAAAAAAGAAAACGGCACGGGCGGCTCATCCCCGTATTGCGGCTCCATGATTTCAAAATTAATGGAACGGGCGTCTATTCTGGCGGGAGTGCCGGTCTTGAAACGGCGTAACGTGAAGCCCAACCGCTGAAGGCTTGCGGATAACGCGGACGCCGCGAGAAAGCCTTGCGGGCCGCTGTCCCATCGGCGGCTGCCGATGATGACGTTGCTAGCCAGATACGCGCCGGCGCATATGAGCACGCAGCGCGCGCCGAAACACTCCCCGGCTGTTGTTTCAACTCCGGATACCGCGCCGTTTTTAATCAGGATATCCGCGGCTTCGGCTTGCATGACGGTCAACCCGGGCTGATTAAAGAGAGTCGTCGCCATGCGCTGTTGGTAACGCTTTTTATCCGCCTGCGCGCGCAGGCTGTACACCGCGGGCCCCTTCCCCTTGTTAAGCATGCGGGATTGCAGGAATGTATCGTCGATGGCACGCCCCATTTCGCCGCCCAGCGCGTCGATTTCGCGTACCAGATGCCCCTTGCCGGTGCCGCCGATGACGGGGTTGCATGCCATGAGAGCGATGGCGTCTAAATTCAGCGCGAAAAGCAGCGTTTGAGCGCCCAGCCGCGCCAACGCCAGCGCCGCCTCACAGCCGGCGTGCCCCGCGCCGATGACAATCGCCTCATACTCCATGTGTATCG
>WRFT01000193.1 GCA_009776385.1 Clostridia bacterium | reverse complement strand
GGGTTCTATCTGTACCACACGCGTGGTGGCGGGTGTGGGCGTACCGCAAATGACAGCCATTTCCGATTGTGCCCGGGAGGCGGATAAATACGGCGTGAAAATCATCGCGGACGGCGGCATTAAGTTTTCAGGCGACATGGTAAAGGCTATCGGTGCCGGTGCTGAAGTGGTGATGCTCGGTAACCTCTTGGCAGGCGTGGAGGAAAGCCCGGGCGCCATAGAAATTTATCAAGGGCGCTCCTTTAAAGTGTACCGGGGCATGGGCAGCCTGGGCGCCATGGCGGACGGCAGCCGGGACAGGTATTTTCAGGAAGACGCCCAAAAGCTGGTGCCGGAAGGCGTGGAAGGGCGCGTTCCCTATAAAGGCATCTTATCTGAGACAATTTATCAAATGATAGGCGGACTGCGTTCGGGAATGGGGTATTGCGGCGCCGCATCCATCAGCGCGCTTCGCAGCGGCGCGGAGTTCATTCAGGTCACGAACGCAGGGTTGGCCGAAAGCCATCCGCATCACATATCCATTACCAAAGAGTCGCCCAATTATTCACGGATGGAAGGCATATAAAATTGGACCAATTCGGGTAACGCGAATGTGGGTTATACCCCCAGCACCGCTTATAAGGATAGAATTTCCGCTGCGCGGCTTCAGTATGATTTTGAACCGGCCAATATCACCAAACGCTGCTCATTAACACTAGACCCGTGCGTATCCTTTACCGGGCTTAAGACACTTGAAAAGGGAGATAGGGTAACGTTTTTAACCGTTTATGAAAACATACATGGCAGATGGGCCTATGTTGAAACGTATGTGGACGGCAAACCTGCGCGCGGGTTCGTGGACGCTTCCTGTATCGATATGCTGTATATGGAACAGGACGAGCCTTCCTTTGCTTCCCTGTACGAGAAGTAAAAATAAAAAATAATAAAAAATAATAAACACGAAAAATCGCAAATACGCACCTCAACCACTTTACGCGCCATGCGTATTGTGCTAAAATGACGCCGTTCATCTATCGGCGAACCGGATGGGCGGCTGCTTCGCGGATGATTACCGCGTTGTTCCATCGGTTTACCATAACCGTCTCAGGTTTTTCCGGGTCATGCGCACGCATGAGCGGCGCGTGGTTTGGGATGACAAGGCTCGAACGGCCTTGTGTTTCTGTGTCTTGCGGCAAACGGGACACAAGCATTATGGGAGGTGTTTCATACACATGGCACGCATTGCAGGCGTAGATTTGCCCAGAGAAAAGCGTGTGGAAGCGGGTTTAACCTATATCTTTGGTATTGGTGCGGCTACTTCCAGGCAAATTATACAATCCACCGGCATCAGCCCGGATACGCGCGTGAAAGACTTATCCGAGGCGGAAATCAGCAAATTGCGCGAGTACATAGAGCATAACTTAAAGGTAGAAGGGGATCTGCGCCGGGATATTTCCATGAATATCAAGCGGCTCATAGAAATCGGTTGCTATCGCGGCGTGCGTCATCGGCGCGGGCTGCCTGTCCGCGGGCAGAATACCAAGCAAAACGCGCGAACGCGTAAGGGCCCCAAGAAGATTATCGGCGGTAAAAAGAAGGCTGCCAAGAAATAACCGGTATTAAGATAGACTGGCCCTTAGGGCCCGGAGGATGAAGGAATATGGCTCCAAAACAAAAACTTAAAAAAACAACGCGTAAACGCCGTGAAAAGAAACTGGTCGAACGAGGCGCCGCGCATATTCGTTCTTCGTTTAACAATACAATCGTCACCATCACCGATGCCAACGGCAACGCCCTGTCTTGGGCTTCCGCCGGGGGGCTCGGTTTCAGGGGCAGCAAAAAATCGACGCCTTTCGCGGCGCAGATGGCTGCTGAGACGGCCGGAAAAGCCGCCATGGAGTTTGGGTTAAAAACAGTCGAGGTCTATGTGAAAGGCCCCGGATCCGGAAGAGAAGCGGCTATCCGTTCCCTTCAAGCCGCCGGTCTGGAAGTAAACATGATCAAAGACGTGACGCCCATACCCCATAACGGATGCCGCCCGCCCAAACGAAGAAGAGTTTAACCTTTACTAATCGAGGAGGACAGTTAAAATGGCAAGATATACCGGATCCGTATGCCGCATGTGCCGCCGCGAGGGAGCCAAGCTCTTCTTAAAGGGTGATAAATGTTTTTCCGGCAAGTGCGCGGTCGATCATAGACCCACGCCGCCCGGTCAGCATGGGCAAGCGCGTCAACGGAAGATGAGCGAGTACGGAGCGCAGCTTCGTGAAAAGCAAAAGGCGCGCCGCGCTTACGGCTTAATGGAAGCGCAGTTCCGCCGCACCTTTGAAAGAGCCACCGCCATGAAAGGCGTCACAGGCGAAAATTTGTTACAACTGCTGGAACGGCGGCTGGATAATGTTGTATACCGCGCCGGTTTCGGCGCGTCCCGCGCTCAATCCAGGCAGTTTATATGTCATGGCCACATTTTGGTCAACGGAAAAAAGGTAGATATTCCCTCTTACATTACCAAAGAAAACGACGTCATTTCCGTTCGTCAAAAGAGCAGAGAATCCGAACATTTCAAGATTCTGCGTGAGGATGGTACCAAGAGAGTCCTGCCCAAATGGCTTACTGTGGAAAGCGATAACCTTACCATTACCATCAGTGCGATTCCGCTCAGAGAGGATATTGACTTAACGCTGCAAGAGAACATGATTGTCGAGTTTTACTCGCGTTAACAGCGAACGGCTCTAGCCTCTGGCAAGCCATGAAGAGGAGGAATCTATCAATGATACCGGAAATTGAGGAAGCGCGTATCGAATGCGTTAAAACGGCGGAGAATAACTGCTACGGCAAGTTTGTAGTCGAACCTCTTGAACGCGGGTTTGGACATACATTGGGGAATGCGCTGCGCCGCGTTCTGCTGTCATCCCTTCCCGGCGTAGCCGTGTCAAGCGTACAGATAGAGGGTGTGCAGCATGAATTCTCAACCATACCCGGCGTCAAGGAAGATGTGACGGAGTTAATTTTAAACTTAAAAGAACTCACAGCCAAAATGTATACCACTCAACCCAAGCAAGTTGTGATTGACGCGGTTGGCCCTTGCCAGGTTAAGACGGGCGATATCAAGACAGATGAAGAGGTAGACATTGTCGACAAGGATTTGCATATTGCCTCGTTAAACGAAGGCGCGCATCTTAACATGCGTATCATGCTCGAACAAGGGCGTGGGTATGTGACATCCGAGAAGAACAAGGTGCCGAATATGCCTATCGGGGTTATCCCCGTGGATTCCGTGTTTACCCCCATCCGTAAAGTCAACTACGCGGTGGAGGATACGCGTGTGGGGCAGATTACCGATTACGATAAGCTCACCTTGGAAGTTTGGACAAACGGTACCGTTACGCCGGATGAGGCAATCGCCGAGTCCGCCAAGACGCTGACAGGCCATCTCAGCCTGTTCGCCGGCTTAACCAGCAAGGAATCGGCTAACAATGTCAACGAGCCTGAGGATGACAGAAGAGAAAAAATCATGGAAATGACCATCGAGGAACTGGATTTATCCGTGCGGGCGTATAATTGCTTAAAACGCGCGGGTATCAACAGTATTGCCGAACTGATGCAGCGCAATCAGGACGACATGATGAAGGTTCGCAACCTCGGCCGTAAGAGCTTGGAGGAAGTGGAGCAAAAACTGGCGGGGCTCGGCTTGATTCTGCAACCCGGCAGCATATAAATTAGCAAGACGAACTTTTCCCGAAAAGGAGGATGGATTTCCCGTGGCACAACAAAGAAAGCTGGGTCGGCCGGCGGATCAGCGTAAGGCATTGCTTCGCGGCTTGGTGACAAACCTCATCTGGAACGGCCGGATAGAAACGACAGAGGCGCGCGCCAAGGAAATAAAGGGTATAGCAGACAGCCTCATTGCCCTTGCGATTCGTGAATGCGAAAACTCGGTGGAAGTTAAAAAAGAATACCATAACGAAAAAGGGCAGATTGT
>WRFT01000192.1 GCA_009776385.1 Clostridia bacterium | reverse complement strand
CAATGACGGGGAAGAGAGACGCTGGATCGCCACGCCACTCACGCGGCTCGCGAAGACGTATCAAGGGGTGCGCATTAAATAAAAAGCGAATCCCATGGTTTCCGTCTTCGCGAACGGAGTGAAGCGATCCAGATTTTATCATTTAAATATGCGCCACATTTGCGATTCATGATGATAAGGTCAGGAACGCTGGATCGCCGCGCCGCTTTCGGTGACTCGCAATGACGAACGAAGAAAACCCTGTTTCTCTTTTCCGTTGACAATCTAAAGAAATTAAGGAATAATATCTTTAGATAAGAAAGGGGCTGCGTTTATGCCAAATATTAAATCCAGCACAGAACTACGGAACAATTACAACGAAATATCCTCATTTTGCCGCGAGAGCCGCGAGCCTGTTTTTATCACAAAAAACGGGCACGGTGATTTAGCGGTTATGAGCATGGAAACCTATGAGATACTCAGCGGAAAACTCGAACTGTACCGTCTTCTCGACGAAGGCCGCGCGGCTGTAAAGGCCGGTAAAAAACGCCCCCTGCAAGAGGTTATGCGGAATATCAAACAGGAGATAGCTGATGAATCCCTATAGGGTGGATGTGTCCGAGGCCGCAGAGAACGACCTGTATGACATTGTTCGATATATCGCGTCACAGTATTCCGCGCCTGTAACAGCGCTGAGTATGATGGCTTTACTTGAAGAGGCCATGACCGGCCTTTGTAAGATGCCTCAGCGTTACCCGTTGCTTGCGGACGACAGGCTGGCCCGAATGGGCTATCGGAAGCTCGCCGTCAAAAACCACTTGGTGTTCTTTTCTATCGATGAAAAAAACAAAGTGGTGGACGTGGAAAGAATTTTGTACGCTCGGAGCGACTGGCTGCGGATTATTTAGCACCCCATTCCGTCAACGCGTCTTATCGCACTATGGTGGATCCGATGAAGTTAGCGCCCAGTTCGGCGTCCCAGATGTCCCCCTTGTTAGCGAACCGGATGCAGCGTTTGTTGGCGCTTTGTTCTTTCGGGTCATTCATCTTCAGGTAAATGCCGTAGTTACCGGCGGGCAGCGCGCCAAAGCCGCTGGTAGGAATAGAGAAGCTCAAATCCCGGTACGCGGCGGTGTTGGCCGCCCTGCTGTCCGGATCGGCCTTCCAATCCCTTGCGTCCAAATCGGTCAGCGCCGTATACACGGAACCGTCTTCGGCCTTCAGGATGACCGACACATTTTTAAAGTTAATAATATTACCAAAGCCGACGTTTTGAATCTTGCCTTTGAATATGAGGGACCCCTCCCGCGATACCCATTCGCAGGCGCTCGCCTCACGCAGCACCAACCGGTACCCCAACCTGTCCCGCCAATATTCCGCGCCGTTTCTGCCGTTGTAGACCGGGTCGAATATTTTAACCAACCCCGGATACATCGCGTCAATACCCGTTTGCGGATCGACAGTGGAGGCATTCATCACATTGTCTTCATTGTAGATGAACTCCTGCCACCTAAAATGCACATCGGCTTGATAATCTCTGTTTAAATACGCCGTTTGCGCATAAGCGGCTTCCCAGGCGACAAACGGGAAGGTGTTCCATACAGTAGCCTCGCCCTGCGCTTCACCGCCATAGAAATTATTTTGCTTTTTGATCATGGCCATCACCTTGCCGCGATTATAACCATTTATGCTACCGAAGGGCGCGCCGGGCCACGAAATACCTTCGCTAAGGGACCCCCAGTCATCGGGAGGCCATTCTTTTTCATCGGTCCCAAAGGCGTAACTGTCGTTAAAGTACCCTAAACGGTTCATGGCTTTGCCCCAGGAGGGGTCGTCGAAGGCGGGCAGTTCATTGATATTGGCAAAGGTGTAACCGGTCCCGTTTTTGGCGTTATACCATGACAGCGCCGCGCCGCCGTGTACCATCAGGGAACGGGATTCGGGAAGGGTATCCAGCCACGCGTCCATCAGCCAGACATAGGCTTGCGGGCTTGTGCCAAAGGTGGTGGAATGCATTTCGCCCCACTCCCCGAACAAACCCCCGTCAACCGCCATGATGATATCTTCGTATTCCGCCAGAATGGGCTTGATTTGCTCCAGATGCCGTTCTACCCATTGTCTGTCCGGCTCTACATCGCATAAATGCCTGTCCACATGGCCGTCTTGAGGGTGCTGCACATCCACCCAGGAGAAACCTAACCCGGCATAGTTAAAGCGAACGAGAAGCACCCCCTCGGCGTCCCTCACTTGCCGGAACAGGCGTCTGATGTAATCAAGGCCGTCCGCCGTGATGTCTTGGGAGGTTCCCCTCGGCAGCGTGGGTACGACATGGGTCATGTAATAATCGATATGCCGCCGATAGAACAAATCACAGTCCGCCCGTTTATCGCCCCTGACAGCGATGCCGACCGTCTGGGTGACGCCGTCTGCCTCAACCGTGGCGGGCGCCTCATAGGCCTCATCGTACTCCGGATCGGGCCGGCTTAGTATGGCCCTGTCCGAATAGTACCTTAAGTCAAAATAGACATGGCTGATGCGGTTCTCCGCCGTAACACCGCCTAAGGCGGTGACGCCGCTGACCACCATGGCATCGGAGGCGCCGCTTCCGCTGACCGGTACGACCATGCCGTCGTTGGCCCTGTACACACCCCTGTCCGGGTTAGGGATATCGACAGGGTCCTCCGTATAGTCTAAACTCTGCGGAATAAGCGGGCCCTGCGCGGCATCGGCATCCTCGTTTTGCCCGGTGCAAGCAGCAGAGCCCGCAAGCAGTACGGGTGCGGCAAAGGCCAGGGCGAGGATTCGGGAAAGCATGTTTCTTTTCATGTTTTATATCCTATCTGTATTATATTTACTTCCCGTCATCATCCCCGGTCATGTCATCTTCCTGTTCGTAGTAATAGGAATAGTCTATCCCCTTTATAAACATGTCACAGTCGTTGACTTTATCGGTCAAGGCGTTATGCAGCAGGGTTTTAATAGGCGTCGGGTTGACGACACTTTCTTTCATCGCATTCAGATAATTTCTCTTGTTAATTAGGCTCCAATCAACGCATAACCCTAAATGCTCTTTTAAAATCAAATCCAACCAAATACGGGTGCTTCTGCCGTTACCCTCCCTAAACGGGTGGGCGACATTCATTTCGACGTACTTGTTGGCGATTTCCTCAAAGGTGGCCTGCGGCATCCGCTCGATTTTTTTAAGTGTTTCCGGCAGAAACCTTACCAAAGCGAACTGAAAGCCACCCTTTGCTATATTCAATGTCCTAATTTGCCCGGCAAAGTCATAGAGCCCGCCGAACAAATAGCTGTGAATCTGTTGTAAGCCTTTGACGGTTCCAACCTCGATTGTGTCAAGCAAAGAGCTGTCGAAAAGCGCGTATGCCTTTGATTTGCTCTTGCCGTCTATGGTATCGTCGCTGTAGGTGAACCATTTGATGAATTGCGCGGCGTTTTTACTCGGAATACCTTCAGTAAGAGATAAAGTATCGTCCTGCAAAAGGCAATCTGTCAGTCTTTTCTTTCCGTCCGCGGCAGTCAATTTGAACTGACTACAATTTGTAGTCAGTTGAGAACCGCTTTTCTTAAAACGTGTTTTCAAGACTGTCCAGTATTTTCGAGGGTCCTTGCTGTCTGTCAGCACCCCTACAATATCGACGACGGAGAACCACCATTTGGAATTTTCATCATCCCAAACGGCGCGGACTTCCTTATCATTGAAGAATCGGATGGATATTTTGGTCATTGAAAAACGCTCTACCTCCTTTGACCGCCGTTGCCTCGTATGTGTTTATCCTCACCGGCCGATTGCTTTATATAAAACGCAAGATGACCATTTATAACCGGTATAACCCCTCTCTATACCTACTTTATCACTTATGCAGTTGATTTGCTACAACTGTGCCTCGGTCAGTAGTTAGGGGTTAGACGGGGAGGGTCGATTTCACCGCGAAATACGCGAAAGTGACGGAGAGGAACGCCGGAT
>WRFT01000191.1 GCA_009776385.1 Clostridia bacterium | reverse complement strand
CCTATGACGGTAAGCTGACGCTTATTCCGTACGGTTTCAACGCAGTGGGCGTTATGTACAATAAATCGGTATTCGACAAATTTGGTTTGAAAGAGCCCACCACTTATGCTGAGATGGGCACCCTGTGCGATACACTCGTTAAAAACGGTATCGTGCCTTTTTCCATTGGCGGCCTTGACACTTGGCATACAATGGGCTGGACTGATGCCGCGCTTGAACAGTTCTGCGGTCCCGCGATGCACGATAAGCTTAACAATATAGATGATACGAGCGTTTCATGGAACTCTCCGCAGGTCATCGCGGCGTTTACCGAGATATCGAAGTGGATCTCGCGGGGCTGGGTTGACCAGAATTTCGCGGGAGTCTCGGCGGATGAAGCAAACGTACCGGTATTTAGCGGAAAGGCCGCCATGAATGTGACCGGCGACTGGACTCAAGCCAGCATTACCGATGCCGGGCTCAACTCGGCGGATTTTGGTTTCTTCCCGTTCCCGCGCGATGGCGGAAAGGGCAGGCTGGTAACATTTGTGTCCGGCGTAGGGCTGACCAACTTCAACGGCAAGGATAAAACCGACGCCGCTGCGAAGTTCATCGATTTTATGTTGAAACCGGAATCGGTGAATAAATACATCCCGTTGATGGGTACCCTTTCAGGAGTCAAAGGCGCTCCGATAGATCCGTCAGCAGCGTTCCTTCAGCTCGTCAACAAGTATATGGCTGTGAGCGATGTGTATCCGCCGACCGACGGGGTTTTACCCGAAGCGCCGGTTGATGTGTATTACCGGCTCGGCACGGAGATCATCCTTGGAACGACATCCCCGGCGGACGCCGCGAAGCAGATGGCTGATTCCATAGCTACAGCAAGGGCCACACAATAGTAACCCGGAGCTTGTAAGCAGGGATCGGAGACGTGAGCTCCGATCCCTTATCATAAGTTTGTAGAGCAGGAAAGAACAGAGGCGCCATGAAAATTAGAATAGCGAAACCTCTTTTATTCGCCGCCCCCGCTTTGGGACTTTACCTGATTTTTTGGGGAATACCCATTGTAACATCGGTTATCATGAGCTTTTTCAATGTTTCCGGATTTGGATTTGGATTCGATTGGAAGTTTGTGGGGTTTGATAATTTTCGCTATATCTTCCGTGATCCGTTTTTCCGCACGGGTTTTGTCAACAATATCAAATGGATGGCTCTGTCCGTCCTGTTTCCGACACTGATAGGGTTGACATTGGCGCTTATGGTTAACGCGAAACTGAGGCTGCAGAACCTGTTCAGGGGAGTGTTTTATTATCCCTGCATATTGAGCATGGTTTCGGTAGGTTTGATTTGGAGATGGATTTTCCATCCTGACGGAATTTTCGTTGCATTGCAAAAAGGCCTGGGGATTGTAAAGCCGCTGGTTGTGCTGGGAAATATGAACACCGCGCTTATCGGCATATTCATAGCAGGCGCATGGGCCGGTGTAGGTACCGGCATGCTTTTGTTCCTTGCCGGACTTCAGGGCATACCCGAGGAAATATACGAGGCGGCTACTGTCGACGGCGCAAACTATATGCAGAAGCTTTGGAGTATTACGCTGCCCATGCTTCGGCAGACTTTTATCATCGTGATAACGATGGCGCTAATCCATTCCATAGGGGTGTTTGACATCGTAATGGCTACAACCCGGGGCGGGCCCGGAACAGCCACCTATATGCTTGCAATTTATATGTACCTCAACTCATTCAGAAGCATGTATCTGGGAATAGGCGCTTCCGTCTCATGGATCATGACGCTGCTGGCTGCGATTCCTGTTATTCCGTATGTAATGATTATGCAGAAAGCGGATTCCTGATCGGATGTGGGTAGTACAAGGGAGAGGAGTGGTCATTTGAATGAATACTGTCAATAAGCCCATTAGATCTACAAGGATAGTTCTATACACGGTTTTGATAGTCCTGGTGTTGGCATGGCTATTCCCGGTTTTCTTTATAGCCAACACAGCTCTTCGCTCCAACGCCGATATAATGACACGCGGCTTTTTTGCTTTACCGGAATCAATTCAATGGGGTAACTTTGTCGAAGCGTGGACAGTCGGTAACATGAGCGTGTATATAATGAACAGTGTTTATGTTGCTACCATTTCTTCCATTGGAACCACGTTTCTGTCGCTGCTTCTCGCGTTTGCCATTTCAAGGATGAATTTCAAGTTCGGCAGAAGTGTTTATGTCGCAATGCTCGTTCTCATGATGGTTCCCGCCACGACTGTTATCATCCCGCAGGTAATGGTGCTCAATACCTTACACCTGCTCAATACGCGAACAGGAATGGTTTTTTCTTCGGTCACCGGAGGCATCCCGTTCTTTACGTTTCTGATGTACGGTTACATGAAATCCGTCCCGATGGAGATCGACGAGTCCGCCGTTATGGATGGCTGCGGGGATTTCAGGCGTTTTGTATCCTTGATTGCCCCGCTTTGCGGTCCCATCATCGCCACTGTATGTATCCTGAATTTTCTGGCGGACTGGAACGATTATATCTTCTCGCTCGTGATACTGAGGACCGAATCCATCAAGACCCTGGCCCTTGGCCTTATAAACTACAGTAACAGGTACGGGACCAAATTCCATTTGCAGTCGATGGGTATCCTGATCGCCACAATCCCCGTGACGATTGTTTACCTTTCATTGCAACGCTACTTTGTCGCCGGGCTCACAACGGGAGCTGTGAAATCCTGAGATTGTACCTCCCACATGACTGTAATGATTTAGGCAGCCGGTATGGTATGCCGGTCTGTTGTTTACCATTATGCGCATTTATATTTTTTACATAAATGGTTAAAAGGAGAGTATTAACCCGCGAAATCGTAGATTTTGTAAGAAAACGAGGAGGATTAACATGGTAAAAAAATCTGTTTCATTTCTGTTGTTTGCGGCTTTGCTGTTTGCCGGGCTTGTTCCGATTTTCGGAGGCGGCAACGCACAGTCAAAGGCAGCCAACGTATCCATCGAGTGGTGGAGCCTTTGGGACGCGGATATCGCCGATCAGATAATTGCGGACTTTCAGGCGGCGAACCCCAACATCACCGTTGTACGCACGCAGCACGGCGATCCGGAAATTTGGGACGCGATGGTGGTCGCTACAGCCACAAAGTCGGGCCCCGATATCTTCTTCAACTGGACCGGGCCTTACCAAAAGTCGTTCTACCAAAAGGGCAGCGCCATCTCCCTTAACGATTATGCGAAACAGTACGGCTGGACCGATAGGTTTATCCCCGCCGCGGCTGAGGCCGGTACGTATGACGGGAACCTGACGCTTATCCCGTATCAATTCAACGGGATGGGCCTCATCTACAAGAAATCGGTGTTTGCCCAATATGGCATGAAAGAACCGACCACCTATACCGAATTGTCCGCCATGTGTGATAAATTCGTCGCAAACGGTATTCTGCCTTTTTCCATCGGCGGTATTGACCCCTGGCATGCCATGCGCTGGGCCGATGCTCTGCTTGACCAGTACTGCGGTCCCGCGCTGCACGACAAGCTCAACGACATAGACGACACGAGCGTTTCGTGGAACTGCCCCGAGGTCATTGCGGCGTTTACCGAATTGTCGAAATGGGTACCCCGTGGCTGGGTGGATTCGAATTTCGCGGGCGTTGCCGAAGCCGATTCGTATATGCCGCTGTATAATGGAAAGGCGGCCATGAACCTGGAAGGCGACTGGGCCGAGCAAAACATCAAGCAGGCCGGGTTCGACTCCGCGGATTACGGGTTCTTCCTGTTCCCGCGCGACGGCGGAAAGGGCAGGCTGCAAAGGGTTGTGTCCGGCGTGGCGCTGACCGGCTTTAACGGCAAAGAAAAAACCGACACCGCGGCAAAGTTCATCGACTTTATATTGAAACCCGATTCGGTGAATAAATATATTTCGTTGATGGGTTCCCTTTCAGGTATCAAGGGCGCTCCGATAGATCCGTCTGCCTCGATCCTGCAGCAGGTCAGCAAACTTTTGCCCGTGAGCGAAATGATGCCGCCTACCGACGGTAT
>WRFT01000190.1 GCA_009776385.1 Clostridia bacterium | reverse complement strand
GCTTGCCGGGCAGCAGAACTCAAAATTCTCCGCTTCATCAGTTTGCGGGCCGCGCAGGGCTTCGCCTTTTATGTTTATTAGCGGATTGCAGTTTGCAAGGATGCCGGTTTCGGAAAAAACCGGCATCCACAAATAAAGCGGTACGCCTTTTGCGGCCAGGTACGCTAATGTCTCCCGGTAAAGCGCCTTACCCGGCGCCCAGCCCATTATCACACCGGACAATTCCAGTTCCGCTGGCAGCCGCTCCAACGCGGTTTGAACCTCAACAAAGGAGGCCCGCGGCCCGCGGTAGCCGCCGGTAAAAATTTGTATAAAACCGCTTTTACCCATCAAGACGCCCTTTGTTAACCCTTAATCGCGCCTTGCAGCAGGCTTTTTTGTATTCTTTCACTAAACAATATGTATATGATAATCACGGGAACCGTGGCGGCAACCAGACCCGCGCCGATAAGCCCCAGCTTGCGGGAGTGCACGCCCACAAAGTCCAGCACGCCCACCGTGATGGTCTTCAGGCTGTTCACGTCCACATAGGTTTGCACCAGCAGCAGGTCATTCCATGTGCCCATCACCGTAAAAATACTGGCGGTAGCAAACCCGGGCATGATAAGCGGCAGCATAATCTTCCAAAACGCGCCGAAAATACTGCAGCCGTCTATCACCGCCGCTTCTTCCAGCTCCCTGGGCAGCACCTTAAAAAAGCTGGTCAGTATCATGACGCTCATGGGTATGGCAAAGGCGACATACACAAGAATCAACCCAAGGTACGGCACGCTGCGCAAGCCTGTTGAGTATAACACTTGATACAGCGGCAGCAGCGCGGCGTGCACGGGAATCATCAGCCCGACGACGAACAGCATGAATACCGCGCCGGAAAGCTTCCATTTCATGCGCGCGATGGCATAGGCTGTCATGGCGGTTAAGAGTCCCGCCAACAAGACCGTCGCGCCCGAATAGATGATTGAGTTTAAAAAGTACATCGGTATCGTGGAACGTGAAAAGACGGTGGCGTAATTTTCCCATTGAAACACGGTCGGCCAGCCAAGGACATTGTCGCTTAACAATATATCCGTATTCGATTTTAAGGAGAACATAAACAGCCAATACAGCGGAAAAAGCTGTACCAGCGCGAATAAGGATAAACCTATGACGGTTATGATTGTTTTAATTTTTCTTTTATTCATAGACATGCCCTCAATACTGTGACGCGTTTTCTTCGGATTTTTTAAACAGACGCGCTATTAAATAGCTTAACAGCAGGCAAACCACCACTAAAAAGAACGCCTGCGCGCTTCCGTATCCAACCAGCCTGCCCTTAAACAAATTGCGCCAAAGCAAAATGGCGGGTACCTGCGTTCCGCTGTGCGAGCCTGAGCCGACCATGGACACCACGATGTCATACGTCTTGACGGAACCGACAGTGGCCAACACCACACAGGTTTTAACGACCGGCGCCAGCAGCGGGATGGTGATGTGCCTAGTGGCTTTTGCGCCCGTCGCGCCGTCTATCACGGCGGCTTCAAAATAATCGGCCGAAATGGATTTGATGCCCGCATACAGTATAATCATGTGATAACCAATGTATTGCCAAATGGCCGCAAACGCCACGCATAAAAAGGCGGTGGCGGGGTTGGTGAGCCAGTTAAAATAAAAATCGGGCACACCCAAGGCGCGCACGATGGCGTTGACCATGCCGATATCGGCGGAGAAAATATAGTAAAATAACTTGCCGATGATGGTGGCGGCGATAACGACGGGGATAAAAAATATCGTCCTGAACGCCTTTTCCCCCGGTATACCCTTGGCCAGCCTGTTAGCCAGTAAAAACGCCAGCGGTATCTGGACAAATACCGAGCCGATGATAAGGATTGCCGTGTTTTTAAGCGATACCAAGAAGACCGAATCCCCCGTAAAGAGCTTGATATAATTCCCCGCGCCCACAAATTCCGCGTCCGCGATGTTGATGAGGCCGTTATAATTAAAAAGGCTGTAATACCCGGTTATAAACAGCGGAACGATGACGATGCCCAGAAAAAACAACAAGGTGGGCAGCACAAACGCGGTTATGACCCATTTATTTGATAATAACTTGTTCAAAAACACTTCCTCCATCCGGATAAATAAAAACGGGGCCGCTGGAAGTTAGCGGCCCCGATAAGCATTTGATTAATCAAATATCGCTTTATAGGCGTCCATGAACCTGCCAATATCGGCATTCGGGACTAACAAAGCCTGGCAGGCATCTAAATGGATATCGGCCAAATCGCCGGGCAGGAAGGTATCCCACGCGACAAATCCGTCAATCGCCCTGTTCGCTATGGCGGCGACTTCCACGGCCAAAGGATACAGGCCGCTTTCGTCAACGGGCAGGTTGAAGGCCGTGAAGCCGTCTCCGATTTCATGCAGGCGGTTACCCGATATCAGGCTTAGCCCATAGGTAAAATCGGTGGCGACCTCCGGATGCTTGGTGGCGGCATTGACAAAGAAGCCGTCGATGATTCCGCCGACATAATCGGTATCCTTACCGTTTCCGCCTTCCACCTTCGGTATGGGCAGCGCCGTTACTTTGCCTTCGATTAACGACTCTTCCAGTTCGTAGATGCTTTTTGTGAACCAGCTTCCGGTTAAGCGCATGGCCGCCGCGCCGGACAGGAACTGGGCGTTGGAAGTAAATTCATCAATTTCCAGCGGGCTCTTGCCAAAGGCCCTGGCAGTGCTTAGTTCCGCCATTTTAACGGCCGCTTCTTTGAATCCGTCATTATCGTGGAAACCGGCCATTGCCTCCAGAACGATTGTTTCGGCGTCCGCGCCCACGATGCGGTTGACCAGCGCTTCATACACAAACGCCGCCTGCCAAGCGTCATCCACGCCGCCGCCCAGCGCTACGGGAATAATGTTTAAAGCGTCAAACTTGATGCAGGCATCCAGCCACTCGTCATATGTTTCCGGCAGCTTCACGCCGTTTGCCTCAAACAGTTCGGTATTGCAATACAGTACCATCATCCAGGAGGACCTGGGCATTCCGTACAGTTTACCGTCGTATTTAAAGTTATTGTCCGCGCCGGGTTTGATGGAGGCCAGCTGTTCGGCGGTCATATAATCCTCAACGCACAGCAGCTTGCCCGCGTTATAAATATCGCCCGCGCGGCCCGCTCCCCAATAAGAGAACACATCGACACTTTCGGCGGTGCCCGAAAATTCGACCAGTATTTTGTTTTTATAGTCCGCGTCCTGCAGGATATGCTGCTCGACTTTTACATTGGGATGGGCGGCCTCGTACTCTTGGATGTACTCCTCGATGACGATACGCTGGGTATCCGTTTCGTCCGTGTAGATATGCCACAAGTTGAGTGTGATTGGCTCGGCGGAATCCGCCAAAGCCGGTTGGAACGCCATAACGCCAAGTAACATTGACACGACCATGAGTAATGTAACGAACCTCTTTTTCATGTCTTTCCCTCCATTTAGTTGTTTATTGAGATACCGGGGCATGGCTTACATCAAGCAACTGTCCCTCTATGATATAAACCGGTTTACACGCATTATGCGGTATTGTTTTTGCTTTGTCAACATATTTTTGTGTTTTAAAAGGGTTTTTAAAAGGTTTTTAGGCTTGTAAACGCGCACCCGCTATACGCCCTTTAGTCCTATCGGGCATCGTCAAGGCAGCGGTGAAGGGTTTCGATGAGCGGCTCGAGTTCCTCGGGCTCCAGGCATTGGGGGTTTAAAACAATTTCGTCATGATGCAAATCAACAAAGACCGGCGTCGGCGCGCCCAATAGTTTGTCGCGCAGCGCTTCGGCCGGCATGCCGAGCGGTTTTACATAGGCTCTTAGAATGGTTGCCGGCTGTACGCCCGGTTCATTGGGATAGCCCGCGCGTATCCGGACATCGCCGCGGCCCGCAAACGACGCGCAGATGCGTTTGGTCATATCCTCCCACACGGCCATTTGCAAATGATAATCCTTCCGTACAAAGCATTCGACGGCGGCGACCAGGCCGGCGACGGTTTCCTTGGATATTTTCATCGAACGG
>WRFT01000189.1 GCA_009776385.1 Clostridia bacterium | reverse complement strand
GCCTCCATCATTTCCTTGGCGCATGCCAGACGCGTTTCCAAAAGATAATGGCTAACCGATATGCCTGCTAGGTTTCTGAATATTGTGCCCAAGTAATTCGGCGTAAAATGCATCAAACGCGCCACGCTTTCCAAGGTGAGCGGCTGCGCGTAATCTCTTTTAATAATTTCTTTCATCTCACTGACAATGCGATCCTTGTTATGCGCCTTCCCTTCAGCCGTGTGCGGCATGCGGACAGCCTTTGCCAGCAAGTCCGTGTACAGCTGATCGGCATTATCGCCCGATTTCATGGTGACGCGCACATCCACGCTTTCCGATTCAAAGAAAGCGCGCAGGGTCACACCCACGCGCTGTGCGGCTTTTTGGGCATCCTCCCTGCCGATGCCGCACAGCAGGACGGTTTGCCCCTCGCTCATGCTGGTGTAGGCGGTATGCGAGCAGGCCTTGGACACGGCCTTTAAAAGCGCTTCCAGTTTAACATCGATGGGATTGACCGCCCCCGGTTCATACGTGCAAAGGATGATGAGGAAGGTTTGCCCGGGATCTAAAAACCATTCCAGCCCCAAACTGCGCAGGTCCGTGTCCGTCAGGCGCACACCGCCTAAAAAACGGTTTAATAAGGCCTGCCGCGCCAACTGCCCGCTTCGGGACAGATGGTCCCTTTCCTTGGAAAGCAGCATTTTTTCAAGCCTTTCCTCCTCCAGTTCATCGGCGGCTTTCTTGACGGTTCTTAAAAGTTCCGTTTCATTAACCGGTTTCATCAGGTAGGCGGAGATGTTCAGCCCTATCGCCTGCTTGGCATATTCAAAATCATCATAGGAACTGAGAAACAGTATCTTTGTATCCGGCAGCGCGTTTCTCAAGCGGCGGGACATTTCTATACCGTCCATCACCGGCATTTTGACATCCGTTAAGACAATATCCGGCCTTAACTCCAGCGCCTTAGACAGGCCCTGTGAGCCGTTTGCCGCCTCTGCGATGATGTGGACGCCAATCAAGCTCCAATCCACGCATGTCGCCAATGACATGCGTTCAAAGCTCTCATCCTCCACCAATAACATGCCGATCATACGTCAGCGTCCAAGGGAAGGTCTACGGGCAGGCGCCCTTTCGGCGTGAAAGCCCCGCGTAACGCTTCGGCTATGGCCTGCAGGCTATCGGCGGAACAGGTATACGCGGCCAGACCGACTGTGCCTTTTGGCAGTGACGCCAAGGCATAGGGGCTGCCCAGCTCCACAATCATTTTTGGCATGTCAAGGTTTTCAATCACCCGAGCGAGCGCGCCGCGCCGCGCGCTTCTGCTTGCGCCGGACACTCCGGCAATCACCGCGCTTGCATGGCGTGCCTTCTCATTAAATGCTTCTTCCCATTGCCCGTCCGGTTCATCCGGAAGCGTCATCGCCTCCCCGCCCAACGCGTTGCGCATGGCGAAGGCGAAATGCAGTTTGTCCTCCTCCGGATTCTGAACGCCCGTGACACGGCCCTGCGTATGCCCGATGAACAGAGGGGAAAAACCGATTGGCGGCAAGCCGCCCGCGGGCATATGATAGGGTGTCAAAGACCGTTCCCACATGCCGCGCGCGATTTCACGGTGGCGGGGACAGCCGACCACCGACAGATCCGCGTTATTTTTTGGCATTAAGGCATGAAACGCTTCGATACGCGCGAGGGAAGCGTTCATATCCTCCCGCGATAAGCGCCCCGACACGGCTGCTGCAGCCGCCGCCTCGCAGGCTTGCGCCGCTAACGCCACATCATGGCTCACGATGGCAATGTCTACGCCGGCGCATAAGGAAGCGGCCACGCCGTTTACCGTTCCGAAATAGCCGGCGATCGCCTGCATCATCATACAATCGGAAAAAACAAGCCCCCGGTATCCGAGCGTATCCCGCAGAATGCCCGTTATAATCCTGCGGGACATGGTGGCCGGTATGGCATCCGGTTCGATACGCGGGTAGCGGATATGCGCGGTCATCACGGAAGGCACCTGCGCATCAAACGCTCTGATAAAAGGGCGTAACTCGCACGCCGCCAGTTCCTCCAGCGGTTTATCCACACAAGGCAGGCTGAGATGCGAATCCTCATGGGTGTCGCCATGGCCAGGAAAGTGTTTCGCGCTGCACAGAACGCCGCCGTCTTTTTGGCCCTTGATGAAACGCACCGCCAGGTCGCCCGTGGTTTCCGGATAACAGCTAAAGGAACGGACGCCGACAACGGGGTTATCGGGATTGGAATTAACATCCGCGCAAGGGGCAAAGTTCACGTTGACCCCCAACGCGTTCAGCTCCGTACCAATGAGCAGCCCGGCCAGGTAGGCATCCTCCGGGTCCCGGGAAGCGGACAGCCCCATCGCGCAGGGGATCGCCGTGGCGTCCGCGCCCAGCCGGGTAACGGTACCCCCCTCATGGTCGATGGCAATCAGCGCGGGCAGCCCCGTTTCTTTCAATACCAGTTCCCGCAGCGCATCACATAACGCCTTTAATTGCGCGTTGTCGGTTACATTGCGTTTAAACAGCACGAAATTGGTCACATAATGCTCACGCACCAGTTTTTCCAACGCCTCCGGAACTGTCACACCCTCGAACCCGGCCATGATCCGCCGGCCGATTTGCCGTCTTAAGGCTTCCGTTTCCCGCACAGATACCCCTCCTTTATATGCCCGTTGCGTTTTTCTCTTCCAGATAAACACCTATAGCGCCCAGCGGCGGATAAACAGGTTCCGGAAGAACCTGTAAACGTGTGTTCCGCGTCAATAAGCTCTCCCGAAAAGCGTCTTTTACCTCTTGAACCAGGTTCAGCAGGCTGCCCACGCATCCCACGTTCACTGCATCGGTAAAGCCGGAAGCCTTGTCAATACGCAGCACCATATCCGCCAAATCGGCGCCCGCCTTTGTCAACAACCATTTCGCCTGCGCGTCGCCTTGACGCGCCAGATTGATAATAACGGGCAGTAACGCGGCGATATCACCCTTCAGCGCGGTATGAAAAAAATCGACAGCGCCGTACACATCGGTATTCAAGCGTCCAACCAGCGCCAGGGAAAGCGCGTCATACGGAATATCTGTTTCGTATTGCGCGATTAAATGTAAAAAGGCGGACCGGACGATATCATAACCGCTTCCTAAATCGGCAAGCAGCTGACCCCAGCCCCCCACACGGCGAAAGCGGCCCGCGTGCCTGGACATGGCGATAGAGCCGGTACCCGCGATGATGACAATACCGTCTCCCGTTCCGTGCGCCGCGTAGAGCGCGATATGCCCGTCGTTGATGACACGCACCCCGCATCCGTTGATGGCGTCCCTCAAATGCGCCTGCAGCGCCGCGCGGTTGTCGCCCGTATCCGCGCCCGCCGCGCCTACGCACACAAAAACGTCTTCCGGGCTAAAGCTGCCGGGCAGTACGCTTTTTACGGCATGTGTTATGTTTGCAAGCGCCTCTTCCCTTTGCACAACCATGTTCCCCTGGCCGGTAAGCGCCCGCGACAATGGCTCTCCGTGCAAATTAAACGCGACAGCCTCTGTTTTGGAAGCGCCCGCGTCCACGCCGACAATAATCATGAGGACCCCTCCTTCAACGTATCATCCGGTGACTCGCCCGATAAGGCGAATGCTTGATACATCCTATTATGAAAGACCCGCCGGAATGGGAGAATCGCCTCGTTCAGGCGGGTTGGATGGACACGGTTTGTCAGCAGCGCCACATAAAAACCCGTCGTTCCGTCTACCGCTAAGGACGTTCCGGTAAAACCGGTATGCCCGAAAGCGGATTCCGGAAACCTGTCCCCAAAAAAGCTGCCCGGCGACGCTAAATGGAATGCCAGCCCGCGGCTGTCCTCATATCCTTTTGTGCGGTTGACGACAGCCATTTCAAGCGTATCCTTAGATAAAAAACCGTCCCCCTCACAGGCGAGCATGGCGGCAAAACGCGCCATATCGCCGATGGTGGAAAAAATGCCCGCATTGCCCGAAACGCCTTGCAGAAAACGGGCATTCTCATCGTGCACCACGCCGTAAAGGGCATCGCCGCTGCCCGGGTCTATTTCGGT
>WRFT01000188.1 GCA_009776385.1 Clostridia bacterium | reverse complement strand
ATGCCTAATGCGGCCAGCGTTCCGATATCCTGCGCGCTGATGGGCTTGCCTGCCCGCAGCACGCATTTTCCGGGGCTGACATCGTCGCCCTTAAAACTGATGTATCTGCCGGGAGCCGTAGGGCACAGAATGTACCGCATGCCGTCCCCATAGTCTTCCACGTCTTCTATCATAACCATCGCGTCCGCGCCCGGCGGTATGGCCCCGCCGGTAGGTACATATTGGCATTGATCGTGATTTAGCGGCCCTGGGTTTTCACCTATGAACGCGCCGTCTGTACAGGCAAGCATCGCGGGCGTTGCGGGGCTTGCTCCAAATGTGTTCGCCGCTAAAACGGCGTAACCGTCTACCGTTGAACGGTCAAATCCCGGAACATACTGTTCCGCTGTAATATCCCAAGCGGCTACTCTGCCCAAAGAGGCAAAAAGTTCCACGCTTTCAGCCTCTGTCCGCAGGCGGCCGAACGCATCTTGTATCGCCTTTTCAACTTCCGCGGGTGATTTTACATGCAGCACGGTAATAAACCCTCATCCGTCATTAAGATAAACCGGTTCTGATGGCGTAAAAATCATGAATCGCCTGTTCCGCGGAGCCCGCCGCGATAACCTTGCCGTTTTGAAGCACGATAACCTCATCGGCAAACCGTCGGGCCTGTTCAACGGAATGTGTGGCGAAAAGTATCATGCAGCCGTTCTGCGACTGATACTTATTCAAGGCGGCCTCTGCCAGTACGCACCCTTCGTAATCAACGGCGCTGGTGGGTTCATCCAGCAAAAGCGCCTGCCTTTCCCGCAGCATCACCCGCGCAAGCATGGCTCTTTGACTTTCACCGCCGGAAAGATACACTTCCGCCTTATCGGCCAGGGCGCCGATTCCCACTTCGTCAAGCGCGGCGATGGCTATCTCTTTTTTTTGTTGTTTGTTCTTTGCCGTAATGCCCAAGGTGATGCTTTTCCACACGGGCAAATGAAAGCAATAGGGCCTTTGAGGTATATAGGCAAAGTCCGCGCCTTTCGCGCCCCATGCAATGCGGCCGGAATCGGCGGGAAGCACGCCGGCCAGGATTTTCAGCAGCGTACTCTTTCCGCTGCCGTTTTCTCCCAAAAAAGCATAACGTTTCTTTTCATGAAAAACAAGATGATGGATATGCAGTATTTCACTGTCTGCGAATCTTTTTACAAGATTAGTTATTTCTAAGATGCTTCTCACCTCTTTCCTGCAAGTATTGCGCCAATGAGTTAATCAGCAAAGAGATAAGCAGCAAAAGGATACCCAAAGCAATGGAAAAGTCGAAATTGCCCATGCTCGTTTCAAGCATAATGGTGGTCGTCATAACACGGGTTCTGTACTTCACATTACCGCCCACCAGCGAAACCGCGCCCACCTCGGAAATAGCCCTGCCAAACCCCATCAATATAACCGAAAGAAGCTGCAGGCGGCATTCCCGTAAAATGAGCCTGATTTCGGCGCCTTTGCCAAGGCGCAGTCCCCTGGTTGTTTCCAATATTGGCTGGGCGCGGGCGGCAACGGTCGTGGCGCTGAACCCAATCATGACAGGCGTTATCAAGAAAACCTGCGCGATGACCATGGCGGGCATGGAAAACAACAGCCCGAACTGCCCCAAGGGGCCTTTCCGTGACAGAAGCAGAAACACAATAAGCCCCGCAACCACAGAGGGCATACTCATCAGTGTATGCAATACGCGCATGATGAGTCGTTTCCCGCGAAAGGCACTGCAGCCTAAAAAAGAGCCCAAACATATTCCTATTACTGAAGATAGGCTCGTACTGAAAACGGATAACGTGAGTGTGGTTGCAATGATGCCTCGCAGTTCGCCGTCAGGGCCGAAAAGCAGGCCGATGATTCTTAAAAACGTCTGCATGGCATCTGCGCGGTTACGGGCCTACATAGAACAAGACTTGGCCGTAAGTGTCTTTCCCGAAATCCGCTATCTTCTCTAAGGTGGCCTCGCCGGTCATATAGTCTATAAAAGCCTGTGCGCCTATGGCATTCAATCCGGGGGTTTTTTCAGGATTGCAAGCAATCAGCGAATAAACGTTTTTCATATCCTCGCCTCTCTCCAGCAGGATAACAAGGTCCAAATTATCTTGCATGGATAAAAAGGTCGCCTTATCGCTTAAGATATAGGCTTCCCTTTCATTCGCCTGATTGAGCGAAGCGCCCATTCCGGCGCCGGCGGAGATGTACCAGTCGTCTTGCCGGCCCGGTTCTAACCCGGCGGCTGTCCAAACTCTTTTTTCGGCGGTATGCGTTCCGCTTTCATCGCCCCGCGATACAAACAGGCTTTTGGAATCCGCGATGGCCGTAAAAGCTTCCGCCGCGTCTTCACATGCCGCTATGCCGGCGGGGTCGGAGGCGGGCCCAATAATCACGAAATAGTTATACATAAAACTGATACGGGATAGGCCGTAGCCGTTTAATACAAACTCCTCCTCGGCGGCCTTGGAATGTACCAGCAGCACATCCGCGTCACCGGATTCTCCCAATTTTATCGCGGCGCCGGAACCGTTTGAAACCACAATCAGTTCGTAACCGGTCAGCGCCTCAAAGTCGGGCTGCAGAAACGGAAGCAGCCCCGTGTCGTTGACCGATGTCGTCGTTGAACAGCGAATCACCTTGTTTTCCGGCTCACCCGCCAATACCTGTGCGGCTCCTAATACGAGCAGCATTGTGATAACCACCGCCAAGCAAATAGTCCTTTTCATGATGAAACCCTCCTGTTTTTATTTCTTGTGAATGATGGCTCACATGGCGCCATTGACGCATTAAAGTTTCCCGTTTTCATCGGGCGTCACGGCGCAATCGATGGTCTCCCCGCGCAATGTGGTTAAGCTATGTTCCAATACGGGCAGGAACACTTCTAAATTCTCCGCCACGGCCTTTGGGCTTCCGGGCAAATTAATAATTAATGTACGCCCCCGAATGCCCGCAACGGCTCTGGAAAGCATCGCCCGGGCGGTATGCTTCAGGCCGTGATACCGCATGGCCTCGGGGATGCCCGGAACAAGCTTGTCAACCACGGCCGTCGTCGCTTCCGGCGTCACATCACTTTCGGCAAATCCCGTTCCGCCGGTAGTAAAAATAGCGTCGGCCGCCTGCTGATCGGCCAGGCGAATAAGGGTAGCCTCAATGGTTTTTCGGTCATCCGGTATCATGGCAAGCGCGGTAACTTGCCCGTAATCTTTAAGCATTTCTTGAATGAGCGGGCCGCTCTTATCTTCCCTTTCTCCGGCGGCCCCCCTTGTGCTGACGGTCACAATTGCAAAGTTAAAGATACCATCACTCCCTTATTATTCATCTTGCGGCTTCACAGATGAACATAACAAAGCGTTCTCCCGAAAAGGAAGAACGCTACATCATAGTTACTTCGTTATTTCACACGAAATAATAACAGCGTCTCCTTTTCGCAATGGAAGGCGGCAGCGTTTCCTCTGTCACCCTATCGTTCCTTTCCCCGTGGCGCGCGCTTTAGGCGGAAGGAATCGGAGATGGTTTTTGTGTTCAATTGTTGTGAACCCATTCGATTATAAGTTGGTTGCACCCGAAAAGCAAGTCAAAGTTTGTTGGAATGATTTCGCTTGTCCTCGATTTTCTTGACAGAAATACTATATACAGTATAGCTGATCAATTTTTGCACAATATACCGTACCTTTGTCTTTTCTATCTCTTTTGGGGCGAAAGTTTTTCTTCTATCCTCTTTATCCCGCGGGGTTCCTTGCTTCCGGTGCATGCGAAATTGTTCGAATTCTCGTTGATTAGTACATACAGTCGTTACCGGCAAAGCCCGCCGCCCTACCCCAACTCCAGCGAAGAGAGGACCCTGCCGACGACACGCAGGTTATCGGACTCCTTATCAACCAATATCGGGTCATACTTTACGTTATCGGAAACCAGCCGAATGGTATCTTTGCCGCGATAGTACCGTTTGCAGACAGCCCGGTCATCATTCAGCATAAAAATACCGATTTGGCCGCTTTCCAATTCCGGCTGAGCGTGAATCAAAGCGTAGGAACCATCCATAATGGCGGGT
>WRFT01000187.1 GCA_009776385.1 Clostridia bacterium | reverse complement strand
TTTTCGCGAGGCAAACAGCCCGCTAAAACTGGTCATAGTCACAGCAAAACTGCTTACGGGTTTCGACGCGCCGGTTTTGCAAGTCATGTATCTGGACAAACCTATGAAAGATCACACTTTGTTGCAAGCCATATGCCGCACGAACCGTGTTTATGGACAAGAAAAATCTCACGGCCTGATTGTGGATTATATCGGCATATTCGATGATGTGGCAAGAGCGCTCGACTTCGATGAAAAGAATGTCCAGCAGGTGATTACGAATATTGCAGAGGTAAGAAAGCAGCTCCCCGCCCTGATGGATAAATGTCTCTCTTACTTCCCTGGTGTTGACCGCACCGTCGAGGGTTGGGAGGGCCTGATGGCTGCGCAGGAAGCCTTACCAACCAACAATGAAAAAGACGCCTTTGGCGCGGATTATCGCGTACTGAACCGGGCATGGGAAGCCTTGTCGCCAGATTCATTTCTAGGGCCCTACAAATCAGATTATTTGTGGCTGACAAAAGTGTACGAATCTGTCAAACCTGCGGATAATCGCGGCGGTCTGATATGGGCAGCCCTTGGAGCGAAAACCATTGAGCTTGTTCATCAGAATGTCACGGTTGAGTCTATTCGAGAGGATATGGAGATACTCAAACTTGAGGCTGACCTGATTGACGAATTTTTTGAACATAACAAGGACGCAAAAAAGTGCGTGAAAGAGCTTGAGATAGACCTTGTCGCAAGAATCCGCAAACATGGTGGAGACCAACGATTCATTAAGCTGGGTGAGCGACTTGAAGAACTCCGTGAGAAGCATGAGCAGGGGCTGATTACCAGCATAGAGTTTTTGAAAATGCTCCTTGAGCTTGCCAAAGAAGCAGCACAGGCTGAAAAAGAAATTGTCCCAGAAGAAGAGTTGGACAAAGGAAAAGCAGCATTGACTGAGCTTTTCAACAGCGTTAAAAATGACAATACGCCTATTATCGTTGAGCGAATTGTTAACGACATCGACGCGATAGTAAAAATCGTCCGCTTTGATGGTTGGCAGAATACCACCGCAGGCAAGCAAGAAGTTACAAAGGTACTGCGGAGCGTTGTGTGGTTAAAGTATAAAATCAAGGATAATGATGTGTTTAATAAAGCGTATAAATATATCGAAATGTACTATTGAGGCGTATATTGTGTATCACCGGTTTAAGTGATGATTGGTATTAATCATTCTTATCAATACCAAATCCATTGTCAGCTAAAAACCATTGACAAGGGAAAGCGCATATGCTATTTTTCACTTGTAAAAAACCGAGTATTTATACCGCTTTGTCCATATATGATGCTGAATACCCAATAGATGAAGTTGTTACGTGCAAAAAACTGTACGTTTTGGAAGTGGAGGATAATATGCGCCATACCGCGACGTTTATGCCAAGGGAGGAACACCCGCGCCCGGATTTTATACGCGATACCTTTGCATCCCTTAACGGGGTTTGGCAGTTCGCTTTCGACGATGAGGACGCGGGTTTGCGCGAGGGGTGGTATCGGGCGGGGCACGGGCTGCCTCTATCCATTACGGTGCCGTTTTGTTATCAATGTGAAATGAGCGGAATCGGGGGGGATGACATCCATCCCGTGCTTTGGTACCGCCGGGCATTTGAGGTGCCGGAAGAAATGCGGGGGAGGCGCGTACTGCTTCGTTTCGGCGCGGTGGATTACACCTGTCAGGTGTATGTAAACGGGCATAGAGCCGGCTCGCACACGGGCGGCTACACGCCTTTTTCCATAGATATCACATGGGCGCTTGCCGAAGGGGCAAACGACCTGTGCCTGCGCGTGGAGGACCGGCCCGACTGCACGCAGCCGCGGGGCAAACAGTATTGGCAGCGCGGGCTGATGGGTTGTTGGTATACCCCCACCAGCGGTATCTGGCAAAGCGTTTACCTGGAGGCCGCGGGCGATACCGCGCTTGAACGCGTGCATATAACGCCGGATATCGACAGGCACCAGGCCGTTGTGGAAATCGCCTTGGACCGCATGCCCGAGGGCCCCCTGCGCGTGGAGTTGGAATTAACGCAGGAAGGCGCTTCACCGCGCCGCTTTTCCGCTGAGCAGGAGGGGCAAATCATCCGGCTGCCAATGGATATGCAAGCGGACGGGGGCATCGGTGGTCTGCGCTTATGGTCGCCGGAGCATCCGCATCTGTGTGATTTAACGGTGCGCTTGCTGCGGGGGACAGAAACGCTCGATCAGGTGCAAACGTATTTCGGCATGCGCAAGATAGAGGTGAAGAACGGCTATGTACTGCTGAATAACGAGCCGTATTACCAACGTTTGGTGCTGGATCAGGGCTACTGGCCTCAGTCGCTGCTTACCCCGCCCGATGGCGGCGCGCTGCGCGCGGATGTGGAGTGGACCAAGGCATTTGGCTATAATGGGGCGCGCAAGCACCAAAAGATAGAAGACCCGCGGTACTACTACTGGGCTGACAAACTGGGGCTGCTGGTATGGGGAGAGGTGCCCAGTGTCTACGTATTCAGCCACGAAAGCGCCGCCAATCTATTAAATACCATGGCGGAGTTTATCAGCCGCGACTATAACCATCCCTGCATTGTGGCATGGGTTCCGCTTAATGAAAGCTGGGGCGTCCCGCGCATCTATACGGACAAGCGGCAGCAAGCGCTGGCCCGTACGCTGTATCACGCGTGCAAGGCGCTGGACGGCACGCGTTTGGTGTCCTCAAACGATGGGTGGGAGCAAACCACCACCGATATTTTCGCGCTGCACGACTATACGGCGGACGGAAAAGACTTGTCTCTGCATTTCGCCTGCAGGCAGCAGCTGGAAACCATCGGCTGTGACCGCCGTATGCCCTATGCCAACGGGGAGCTGCCTACAGGCAAGGAAGCCTTTATGGTTACCGAGTACGGCGGTATCGCCTTTGACAGCCTGGGCGCGCAGGGCAGTATGGGCGGCATGGAAACCTGGGGATACGGCGGCAAGGTGGGCGGCGAAGAAGCCTTTTTAAAGCGGTTCGCAGGCGCCACCGACGCCATTCGGGCCATTCCTTTCTGCCGGGGATATTGCTATACCCAGTTGACCGATGTGCTTCAGGAAATCAACGGGCTGCTGACGCCCGACCGCCGGCCCAAGGTGGACCCCGACAGCTTGCGCGCCCTGAACCGCAATCCCGAGGGGCGGTAAATATGTGTTCGGCCGCCCATAAGCGGACGAGATAAAATGAAGGAGGTTTTCCCATGAAGAAACTGGCGCTGCTTCTCTGCCTGCTGCTCGTATGCAGCTTCACCGTGGCCTATGCCGCACCCATCGAGATCGAGTATTGGTCGGTCTTTACCGGCGCGGACGGCGCGACCATGCAGGGCATGGTGGATGCGTTCAACGCGTCCCAGGACGAAGTAAAAGTTAACCACACCCCCATGACGGCCGACGACCTGTATCAAAAGGTTCCCCTGGCGGTACAAACCGGCTCGGGCGTGCCTGACGTGACCATCGTGCATATCGAGCGTATCCCGATGTTCGTAAAACAAGGCATGATTTATCCCCTCGACACGCTGCTGGAAAACGGCATCCTGGAAGAAAACTACATTCCCAGCGCATGGGCGCGCACCGACATCGACGGCGAGCATTACGGCATTCCGCTGGATGTCCACTCCTATGTGACGTACATCAACCAGGATTTGTTTGATGAATACGATCTGAACGAGTACATTGCCGACGGCTATCTAACCTTTGACGAAGTCCGCGCGTTGGGCGATAAGGCCCGCGAAGCCGGATTTGAAGGCACCATCTTCGGCTTGGATTGGCAGCGTGCGCAAATACTCAGCTACTACGCGCAGCTCAACGGTGAGCTGACCCAGGACGGCGAGACGCCCACCTTTAACAACGAGGATATGTTTAAGGTTTACGAGACCCTCAAGGTGATGCATGACGAAGGCTACACCAACCAAAAGGGCATGGACAACCTGCAAGATTTCCACAGCGGCCAGCTGTTGGTATGGCCCGAGGGCATTTGGATGAAGGCCGGCGTGGTGGACGCGGGCATCAACTACGCGATGCTGCCGGCGGTTTGCTTTGCGCCTGAAGTGTGCAAGAGCTGGACTTCCTCGCACAACTTCGT
>WRFT01000186.1 GCA_009776385.1 Clostridia bacterium | reverse complement strand
CTTAGCCCGGCGGGGGTTCACCCGTGAATATCCCTTCTTCGGTGATGACCGCCGAGACGCTTTCCGGAATGATGATGTCCGTTAAGTTCGGGCAGGAGGCGAACGCGTAGCCGCCAAGGTATGTCAAGCCTTCCGGGAGGGCCACGCGGGTTAGGCTTTGGCAATATTCAAACGCGAAGCTCTCAATGCTCGTCACGCTGTTCGGGATGGCCACCTCCGTTAAGCTTACGCAGCCGGAGAATGCCCACGCCTCGATTTCGGTCAAGCTTTCCGGAAGGGTCACGCCCGTCAAGCCCGTGCAAGAAGAAAACGCGTTGTAATTGATGCTTGTCACGCCCTGCGGAATAACCATGCCGGTTAAGCCCGCGCAACCGTGGAATGCCCAATCGCCGATGCCGGTTAAGCTTTCCGGCAGGGTCACAGCCGTTAGGCCCGCGCACTCATAGAAGGCCCTCTCCCCGATGCCGGTTAAGCTTTGCGGTAAGGTCACAGCCGTTAAACCCGTGCAGCCGTAGAATGCCCTTTCACCGATAGTTGTCACCCCTTCCGGGATGACCACGCTTGTCAGTTCTTCGCAGTCTTCGAACACCCCATCGCCGATGCCCGCGTAGAAGGCCCTTTCATCGAACGCCGATTTGCCGATGCGCGTCACCGGAAACCCGTCCAGCTCTCCGGGAATTACTAAATCGCCTTTCGGTTCCTCACCATATCCCGTAATGACCGCGATGCCATCCTCAAGGATATATATCCACTGCCCGCCGGAGTCCGTCCTTGCCTCCTGAGCCGCTGCGACCGTTAATAAAAGCGTTAAAAGAACCGCGAGTACCGCTACCGTTTTGCCATACAAGACTCTTATACGCATTCCGTTTATCCCTCCTTGCTTTCTATTTACCGGACGGGCTTCGCACATGCATTCATGATAACGATATTATAGCCTCATAACGCCATGCTGTCACCTGCCAACATGAACCCTTACCCGACGCTCGGAATCACACCGTCGGCATTCCAATAGGTTTCGAGTATCTCGCCCGTATCCGAAAGCATGGTGACGCCGCATATAAGGGGCTGATCCGGCGCGTCAAAGTTGACGCTGTACGCAAAATTCCAAGCGCCGGTTTCGTGGTTCCGGGACCCTTCCGTGTTCCGGGTTCCGCTATATTCAGACAACGAAACGTAAGCGGTCAAGTTGTCAAAAAAGCGCTCGTCAAAACCATAGGTGCCCGTAAGCGCCTCCTTTGCCTTGATTATCGCGGTTTCCGCCTCCATATCGCTGTCTTTCGGCATACGGTCATATGGAGCGAAGAGCGCCGCCCTGACCTCCAACGGCCATCTGTACTGTTCGGGGCCGTGTTTATCTTCCGCCTCACGCAGCCGTATCCTATACGCGGCGGCTTCCTCATCCCGGATGCGCTGTTGTTCCGCCTCTTCCAACGGGGTTTGTATATATTGATCGCTTGTAATATCGCCGGAAGGCGTAAGCAATACCGTGGCGTAGCCGCTAAACGTAATCTCCCATTTAGGTTCGGGATTCACTTTTGAACGGCGTGCGAAAGAAACCAACGCTTCCTTAAAAGGAATGTCGCTTATATCCACTCCGTAAGCGGCCGATACGGCATCCGCGGCAATTTGCACGGCTTGTTCCCGCGAAATATCCTCCTTGCCGGGCAGTACGTTGTACCCTACATTTTCCCAGTTATCCCAACCCAAGTAGTGGTACTTCTCCAGTATTTGGCTGTACCACGCCTTGTCCTCAAGCGACCAATTTTCAAAAGGGCCGTTCTCTTTCTCCAGTATGCTTCGATGCGATATGGCGTCTTCACGCCTGTCCGGCCCTCCGTACAGATCGATGATAATTTTCCTGGCAGACGCGTCTCTTTCATCCAACGGTAACGTTGTATCGTTCATTTGCGCCAACTCGTCTTCCGGCAGCAGAATGTCCATCGCCATTAAATCATTCACAAACGCGATCCTGGTTTCGGTGTCCCATTCATAAACGGACCCTTTTTCCGCCTCCAGCCGCAGCGCTTTTTCACCGGCCGCATTCCAAATGGTGACGGCCAGCGCGGTTACAGCCGCCAACAGCAACACCATCGCCAATACCAAGCCCACCGACCCTTTCTTTTTCACAACCGTTTCTCCTCTCACCTTCGATAATACCTCGCGTTGATGGACGGCGGTAAACTCTAAATGAGAAAAACCTTTGTTTATGGCATGTTGCACTTGCCGCTTATTCATTCCGGTACCCCCCTTTCCAGTTTAACGCGAAGTTTTTGCTGCGCCTTTTCCAGCCTGTTGTATACAGTGGAACAGGCAATCCCCAGAATGCCGGCGATTTCGGTTACCCGCAGGTCTTGATAATAGTGCAGTAAAATGACTGTCTTGTAACGCGGCGGAAGCGCCATCACATCGTCAATCAACTGCTGCTCTTCCTTCTCCTGAGCCTGTTGATGATAAAGAAGATGTTCCGGCTCCTCCGTGCGGTCCACATGACGGAACCACGCGGTTCGGCGATAGTCCTTGCATGTGTTGACAGCGATGCGCATGAGCCATGCTTTTTCGCTCTTAACCTCACACGCGTCAATCCGGTCTAAGTACCGGTACGCCTTGATAAAGGCATCCTGCGCCGCGTCTTCGGCTAACCCCGTGTCTTTTAGGTACGCGTAACACATCCGTAAAACAGAAGTACCGTACGCGGCCATCAAACAGCTGATTCGGTCTTCACTCACTTTGCTCACCGGCAAGGCGTTGTTCATCGCTTCATCACCCTCCCTTCACCCATAAAACGAGATAAGCTTTATCAAATTACAACTTTTACAAAACTCACTAAAAATTTTTACGCGGAACCGCCCCAAGCATAAACCTTCAAGCCGCCTTCATGTCAATAGGAACGCCTTTACGGCAGTTCACGAAATGCAAATGAATAAAAGCGTGTTGAATTTCTTCAATTTTCGGTTATACTAAAGTTGCACTTTAGATTTAACGAGGTGTGATGATGTATATACGCCGTGCACTCGAAGACATCGTTATGCAAAGCAGTCAGAGTTTTTCAGCTTTAATTGTTTCAGGTCCGCGTCAAGTAGGGAAGACCACCCTGCTCCGCCAGCTTGCCGATGAGAAACGAAACTATGTATCCTTGGATGATCCGCTTGCGCGGACGCTTGCGGTGGAAGATCCATCTCTGTTCCTTGCCCGCTATTCACCCCCGGTCATCATCGATGAAATTCAATATGCGCCCCAGCTTTTACCCCACATCAAAATGCACATTGACGAGCATCCCAGTCCGGGGGACTTTTGGATGACCGGTTCACAGATGTTTCATATGATGAAAAATGTATCGGAAAGCCTGGCCGGCCGTATCGCGGTGATTCAGATGTTTGGTTTTTCCCAAAGCGAAATGGACCGTGTGCCTTCATTTCCCTTTCAATGCAACCATGAAGCAATGCTGGAACGTATGAAAACCCGCCAACCCCTAAGCATAACGGAACTATACTCACGTATTTACAAGGGATCCATGCCAACAGCGTCCCTTCCCGGATTTAACCATAACCTGTTTTATAGTAGTTACATCAGCACCTATTTACAGCGTGACATTCGCGATTTAACACAGGTTGGCGATGAACTCGCCTTTTTTCGGTTCATAACGGCTTGTGCGGCGAGAACCGCCCAGATGGTCAATTACGCCGATTTAGCAAGGGATGTCGGCATTAGTGAACCGACGGCAAAAAAATGGCTGTCCGTATTGGTTTCATCGGGCATTATTGAACTGGTTCAGCCTTATTTTAATAATATCCTCAAACGGGCAATCAAGACACCCAAAATGTACTTTACAGACACGGGCTTATGCGCCTATTTAACGCGTTGGGACAGCGCCAAGACACTGGAGGTTTCCGCCATGTCCGGCGCGTTTTTTGAGACCTATGCCGTTTCGGAAATTCTTAAGAGCTATCACAACGCGGGCAAGCGCCCTGCGGTGTATTACTATCGTGATACAGACGGAAAAGAAATCGATTTACTGATTGACAATAACGGAACGCTTTATCCTATCGAAATAAAGCGATCCATGAATCCCGGGAAAGACGCCTTGAAGCATTTTTCCGTTCTTGATAAGCCAACAGGG
>WRFT01000185.1 GCA_009776385.1 Clostridia bacterium | reverse complement strand
GCAGCGGGTTCGTCCGTCTGAATTGCGCGTGGAAATACCCTTCATCCGCCTCAACGGGACGCACGATATAGGTAATTTGGTAATAGATGGTAAACGTATCATCATTACGGTTTTCTAGTGTTACACGGAAACCTTTACGGTAAGGCATGCTCCAATAACAGTTAAACGCGCTGCCGGGATTGACGCATACGGCCAATGAATGGAGGGGAGCGTACTCTCCCCAGCCGCAGGCAAAGAAGTCGCCGAGCGGGCATTCAACCGAGGGGGTCGGGCTTCCATCCCAGTAGATTCGGATAATCTGATTGCGCCATACGCCCGTGGGCGTAAGCCATATATGCCTGATGACGCCGGAACCGGATATATTGGCTACCTCTAATGTTTCGCCCGAGGCGACGCGCAAATAGGGATTCACCTTCCAACCCGTTCCCAAGTCTCGGGCTGCTCGCTGCGCGGTGCCTTCTTCAAGCGGAGTTCGCGCACCCTCGCCCTTCCCGCCGTTTCGGTTTTCCGGGCAGGCTGAACGCGTCTCATATCCATACAAACGGGTCAAGTTGTCCATGCCGTACATGATCATCGCTCCTTGTATATTCGTTCATGCATAATATACCAAAGAATTTCCGAATAACAACCAAAAATTTCCAAAAAAAGTGATGAAGTCATATAAAAAGGGTTGTAATCAACCTGTAATTAAAAATGTGAAAAAAGTAATGACATTGAAAGCAAAATAAGCTATACTAATGGCACAAGGACAAAAACATTGCCGCGATTTTGGTTTAAAGCCTACGCGGCAATACGAAAGACGTTACAACGGATGTTTTAGAAGATGGCAACCGGGAGCAATAGGAGGGGATGTTGTGAGTAAACTAATCCTGTGCTTGGCGTTATGTTTGGCACTCATCATGCCCGCGGCAGTGTTCGCGGAGGAGGCGGCGGGGTCGGACGAAACGGTGCGTCTGACTGTCTGGGGTGCACAAAGCACACAGGTTGTATTGGCCGCACTGATCAACGAGTTTAAGCAGGACCATCCTGACAAGCAGTACGACATTACGCTCAAAGCGGTAGAGGAACCGGACTTGTGGTTTCGTTATCGGGAAGATCCGGATAGTTTGCCGGATATCTTCGCGTTCGTCAGCGACCGCCTGATAGGCTTGGTCGAGGCGGGCGTATTACTGCCGGTGGGGCAAAGCCGTGAGGCTGTCATCGCCGACAACACACCGTCTTCCGTCGAATCAGCAATGGTTGACGGTGTCCTATACGCGTACCCGAAGACGGAGGACAATGGCTACTTCCTATACTATGACGCGTCAGTGCTCACGCCCGAGGATGTAGAAACGCTGGATGCCTTGCTCGCGGCGGCAAACGCGTCAGACAAGCGGATGTTCATGGACATCGCCAACGGATGGTATATCGTCTCATTCTTCTTTGGGGCAGGTTGTCGTTTGGATATTGACGAAGCCGGACGTCAGGTTTGCGATTTTAACAGCGACGCGGGGGTTGCGGCGGGCGAAGCCATCCGCGTCTTTACCGCCAATCCGGCTTTCTTGCACGGTGATGACGCGACGTTCATTACCGGAATCGGGGACACGATATGCGCGGGTGTATCGGGCACATGGAACGCAGCGGCGGTGAAGCGCAGGTTGGGGGATAATTACCGTGCGTGCAAACTGCCCACCTTTACATTAAACGGGCAGCAAGTTCAAATGGGCTCGTTCATCGGTACCAAGCTGATGGGTGTAAACGCGAACACGGTATTTCCGGATGACGCGGACGAACTGGCGGCGTTCCTCAACAATGAACACGCGCAGCTTATACGTTATAAGGTATTAAACATGGGCCCAAGTAACATCAATGCGGCCGCCTTTGAAGAGATACACGCGGATACCGCGCTGGACGCGCTAATGGATCAAAATGAGTTCGGCATCGATACAAAAACGGTGAAGGACGCTTTTTGGGATCCGGCGGCGGTGCTTGGGCAAACGCTCATCGATCAAAGCCAAACGGATATCCGCGCGCTGCTGGATGATATGGTAGCGGCTGTTTCGGGGCGATAACCTTTTAAGAATCATACAAGAGAGAGGTATGTACGATGCGTAAGATGGCCGGAATCCTGTTAGTTATGCTCCTCCTCATACAAACGCTCGTCACGCCGTTCGTAGTCATCGCCGAAGGCGCGGACGACGCGCAAGTTACGCAAGTAAATGAGCCTATGTTTACACCGGTTGCCACACCGGAGCCGGTACCGCAGCCAACGACGGCACCGGATCCGGGAAGCGCGGAAAAATCCGGCGGATCTGTAGCGGAAACGGAGCCGGAATCCGATCCAAAGTCGGATCCGCTGCTCAAACCGGCGCCTGCCGCCAATGTCGCGCCCAGGCCGGTTAACATGACGGAAACAACCAGATATCTGGTAGACTTTTATGATTATAACGGGACGCGTATCGCGTCCCAGTATGTTGAGGAGGGGCAGGCTGCGACACAGCCGCGTCCGCCGCAGCGGGAGGGATATGCCTTCACGGGCTGGCAGCCGCCGGTGGATCATGTCACCAGCGATATGCAGACCTATGCGACATATAAAAGGCTCAATACCTATTCCGTCATTCTAAGCTATTACTATAAAGAAAGCGGAGATCCTGTTATCAAGGAAGTCATTGAGTTTTACATGGAAGGCGAACCGGTGGATAAAATATACGAGGCCGTCCCCGTTGCGGGATATGAACCGGAAACGCCTACGCAAACCCTTAGTACAGCCGCGATAGACCGCGATTACCTGTTTGAGTTTGTTTATATCGCGGGTTCCGATACCACCTACACGGTGGAGCATCACTTCGAGCAACTCGACGGCAGTTATGTCGCCGACACCGGCTTAACACAACGCTTAGCAGGCCCAACCGGAACGTTGGTTAAGGCGGAACCGCTTCCAAACAGTCAAATTAGCGGCTTTTCTCCGGATTTGATTGGAGAGGGGCGCATCGCGGCAGACGGCAGTACCGTTCTGCAGGTCAGATATCAGCGCTTACGCTTTACGGTCACCTTTGACACCGCGCAGGGCGGTACCTATTTCCAACCCGTCGTACTCAGTTTCGGCGCTCCGCTTCAGCCGCCGGGCACTCCGGCACGCGATGGCTACACGTTTGGCGGTTGGGCGGTGACGCCTTCCCAGTATGACCCGCCGCCTACCTCGATGCCGGCTTCCGATCTCGTCTTTACCGCGAAGTGGACGCCGGTTATGGTATCTTACCGTTTGGTCTACTGGCTGGAAAAAACCGACATACCGGGCGATCCGGGCACCGATACGGACAATTATGTATATGAACGTCAGGAAGAGAGGCAGGCTCCCGCCGGTTCCTCCTTATCGTTAGGGGCGGGCGATGTCGGTACTATTAAGTATGCCGAGTTCAGGCACGCCGATCAAGCTGTTCCCATCAAGGGTGACGGGACGACGGTCGTCAATGTATTTTTCAAGCGCGTCGTTTACACGCTGACGTTTTCGTTAAACACCACCGACGCCACCGCTACCATGGTTACAAACGGGCAGACTTATACCATAAACAATCCGTATATCATTCGTGTCAAGTATCAGCAAACCATCGGCAATATATGGCCGTCGCTCAAGAATACCGTGTTTACAATGAGCTTTAGAGGATGGCGGACAACCTTCGATGTGGACAACTGGGTCACACACCGTTTTATCTTCACCGAGGATATGATTCCGCCCAACGGGGCGACCTCCTACACTGTCAACGCCCTTTGGGATCCCAATGTGGGGCCGGTACGCGTCAATTACTGGTTTGAAGCGCTGCCCGGGCAAACGGGGATATCGTATGTTTATAATGGCTTAACACATATTCTCAGCGGCTATGATTCCCAGGACTTAGCCATGGTGAACGGATCAACCATCAATGTCAAGGCTATCAACGGCATGGGATCCGGCGCGAAACCGGCAAACTTGCAGCTGCGCGGGGGTACCGGATATATCGGCGATTATTCCACTACTCAAATGTCGCAGTACGGCAATGAGTTTAACTTCTTCTATACGCGTCTGCGCTTTACCCTCTCCTTTAACGCCATGAGCAGCGTTACCGCCCCGCGCAGCATCGTTCTGCCTTTCGGTATGGCGCTTGATCAATACGATCCCCTATGGAGTG
>WRFT01000184.1 GCA_009776385.1 Clostridia bacterium | reverse complement strand
CTCACTTTCCGTCCCTTTGAAATCAAGACGCTTCGCGTCGATTATTAGGCCGTATCATTGTGTATCGGACAGCCGGGAAAGGCCGTTAATTATCTGGAAATGGTCACATCTTTTTTATTAAGCAGGAAGTCTTCGCCTTTCACGGTGAGCGTAAAACCGTCCAGTGTAATACACAGCTGCACATCGTCCCTCTCCGTCACCCATGCCTCGTTGAGGCCGGAAGCATCCGGGTAGATACCGTCGCGCACTACATCGTATGAAGTGTCACCCTCTCCGAACAGCGATTGGGCGATACCGGAGTAGATGAAACCGCCGAGCCGCCCGTCCGCATAGGTCACCAGGGCACGCTGATGCTTGCTTTGCAGCGCATACCGGTTCCCGTCCAGCGGCACAAGCTCTTGAAACTGCTTGAGCGCGCCGTCTGTGTATTGAGTAAAACGCAGCGCGCCGGTTTCGGGTGAAAACTCGCAATGCATTTCTACCGGCAGTTCATCCGGATTAGCATAGGTAATGATATAATCGTGAGGCGCCTGACGTGTCAAAGCGGCATCCGTTATGCCGAAGAAGGCGAACGCCGCCAATGCGGCGGAAGCCTCCGCGTCTTCTTTAAGCGAGGCGGTAAACGCCATATCAATTGATAAAAAAGGCAGAAAAAGAATCATTGCCAAACTGGAAGGGTCGTCGTACTCCAAGCCTTCATCATGCGCCTCCGTCAGCGATTCATAAGCATCCAGCATGGCTGTGGTCAAATCGCTATGCAGTTGATACGCATCGGCATAACTGTTCGGTATATCATCAGCGTACACACCAAACAGGGGCAGTAAACATAAGATAACAAGTGACGCAAGTATCTTTTTCATATGGTAAGAACCTCTCTTTTATATAGTATCCCGCAGTTAAAAGAACATGCAAGGTGAATAGGATGCAATAAGACTGTTCCGCGGTTACGTCATCATTTTAATTTAAATATTTCCTTCGGATTATCGTAGAACAGCGCTTTGGCGATGCGTTTGGCCGTATCCGGTTGAAACGCGCCTTCATCCACCTTGCCCGCGAGCGCTTTGGCGACATTTTCACGCGCCAGACGCTGATGGCCGTAGATGGTATCAATCATGCAGTAATCCCCGCCAAAGGCGCTGATTTTGTTATAAGGCACGGCGTCCAACCACTCATGAAGGGCTGCTACACACGCGTTAGGCGATATGATATGCGCCCAGCACATATCGATAAACACGTTCGCGAAATTTTTCGATAACGCGCCTACGACATTTTGGAACGGATAACCGATGTGAAACAGGTCGAAATCGACGTTCGGATAGGCGAGAAAAAGGTTGGAAAGCAAGCCGGGGTCGCTGTTATAAAGCAAGTTCCCATTACCTTCCTGCAAGCCGGTATGCACCTGTAATGTTACCTTCTTACCGCTTAGAATACCCAGCACGAAGTGCATCATGTAGTCTTCAAACGCCTTGCCTCGCGCGGCGGAGGTTTGGTACCAGTCGGGTTCATGGTTCTTGTAAAAAAGAGCGTTAAACTGTGTTTCCGCCTCGTGCCTTGTCACTCGTTCATAGAGAAGCGGCCGCTGGTATGCCAATCCGCTTTTAAAGATACGTACGCCGGAGCCCATCCATTTTTCGAGGAGTGTTTCCGCCGCGCGGAGCCAGGCGGTGAATCCCGTCACTTCGACGCCGGATTCCTCACCGATGCTGTTTAGCGCCGCAACACCGTCCGGCGTTATGAAGCAGTCTATGCGCGGAATGGGCGTGAAGATATCGCGATCGACATCCAATGTGCCGGCATCCAGCAGACTGGTTTCAATCTGACACAGTTCCTTTAAAACTTTACGGTAATGCCCCGCGCTTGAGACGGTTTTTTGGAAAGCGCTGTTAAGCGTGCCAATCGTTTCACCATCGATACGCTCTATGCCGTATAAGGCTTGTACGGTTAAGTCAAGAGAGCGTCCGTATCCGGTAAAGCGGCACTTGTTCCAATACGGTTCAACGAGTTTCCACCGTTCCGGAAGGTCGCCGGAAGGATCGACAACCTTGTCATAGTCTTTTTTAGAAAGGCCGCTGGAAACCAAATCCCGGTTGAAGTAGTGGCTTAAGTATTCGCTCAGCACATCCGCGTTCTTGTTGCGCTTTGCCTCATACGGCGGCAAGTGCTCGTGCGTATCGATGATGGTTAGCTCTGAAATGTAAGAGAGCAGATCGGAATAATGATGGCTCATAAAATCCCTCCTCGGCTTTTTTGCCATTCTACCATAGCACATGCTTCGTTTCCAGCGGAAAAACGAGCCGATCTGCATACCGCAACAATCTTTGCGGTTCACAATATGCATGACTGCTGTACATGTGCTGTATCTTTATTATTACGCTCATTATTATTCGAGTGAAGCCGCCTTGGAAAGGTCTAGTCCATACCAAACATCTTTTCTTTTAAATCCAGATAGTAAAGATAATCCTGAAGGTCCACATTGGGCGGGCACCGGTGATCGCAAAACGGAATAAAACCACCCTGCGCCACGTACTTTTCCAGTGATTGCAAGTAAGCCTTGATGGCCGGGCGGCCCGCGCCGAGCTGTAACTTATCCACACCGCCCATAATACGCAGCCTGCCCGAATAACGTTCCAACAGTTCGCCGGGATGCGCACAGCCGTTCACCTCAAAGGGAAACAAGCAGTTGATGCCCCCTTCCATGAGATAAGGCAAAATAGGTCGGACATCGCCGTCGCAATCCGTGTACCACAGATCAATGCCGTATTGCTTAAGACGCTTGTGAATCCGTTTATAACGCGGCATGACCACATCACGAAAGAAAGGTATGGACACAATGGGGCCGTTCTTGAAGCAAATGTCTTCCCAGCCCGAAGCAAAGTCGAACCGGATATGCGGCAGAAGCTGATCCAACGCCTGTTCCACAAGCAAACAACGCGTTTCTACCATGTCTTCCACCATATCCGGATAATCATAAGCGGCATACGCCAGGCCCTCGAAGGTTAGCAGATCCCGCACGCGGCCAATCATAGAACCGCAATCCACGCCTAACGGATAATCCCGGTCATCGGGATGCCTTGCCAGAAGCGCGGGGATATCCGGGATGCGTACGGGGTCATCTGGCCTGAATCGCTCCTCTTTCACCCGTTTCCAATCCTCCGGCGTGGTAATAGAAGACTTGAGATAATGCGGAATGGTGCTGTGGCTGTCAACGGGCACTTCGGCTAACAAGCCATCCCTGTTTTGCAGGATACGCTTATTCCCGGAACGGCTGATTTCTTTTTCCGGAAACCCCGGATGAATATCGCTGTACCCTCCCACGCCGCATATGGTATCAAAACTAAAAAACACATCGGCTTCTTCGTTGTTCGCGATACCGTTTTTAACAAAAATATCCCATTGGCTGAAATTTTCATCCCAGTAACCAAACTCCATATTAAAACAACGATCCACACTTTGATAATGCATCTGCCTGACAAAGCGTTCACGGTCGCTGATAGCGCTCTTCCAACGCGGCCTGATAGGGGTTATTTCTTTCTTGTTAGCCATTTCATTCATATTTTATAAACCTTTCTTTATAATAGGATTATAATACAGGTAAAGTGCTATAGTACCTTATTTCTTATTGAGCCTCCCATTCATCTTTCAAAATAGCATAACTGAGTTCATCGCCGTATTTTTTGTTTGACTGTTTATGCGCTTGGCGGCCTTCGACAAACAAACCTTCCCGCCGCATGCCTATTTTGTCCATGACGCGGAAAGACGCGGCATTCTCCGCGTCACAATGCGCGGTGATTCGGTGCAGGTTCAATTCTGCAAAACCTTGTCCAAGCAAGGCCTTTCCCATTTCCGTTCCATACCCTTGTTTCCAATAATCACGATGCACAATCCAGCCTATTTCGGCTTCCCGGCAAGCCTTGGCTATGTTACAAGCGCCAATCAATTGATTAGTAGTTTTTAGCACGGCGGCATACTGGAAATTCGTGCAAGGGGTTTCCTCCGCCCGTGAGATCGCCCAGTTTATAAACGCCCGCGTATCCTCATCGCTGTTGGGCCCCCACAGCATATAGATGATGTTATCCGCGCAGCCCGCGTAGCTTTGCACGGCGGCAAAGTCATCCTCGATGAATTTCCGCAGTATCAACCGCTCGGTTTCAATTGTTT
>WRFT01000183.1 GCA_009776385.1 Clostridia bacterium | reverse complement strand
CGGACGCGCGAGCCGAAAACAGTCCACTATCACTTGAGGAAGCATGGGAATTCTTTGATGAGTTGGTGCGCTTCTACGCGAATCAAATTGGGCCGATGGACTTCATTCGGGGATCCGAAATTATCAGAAGCAGATCCTACGAAAGAGTTGATCGGACGGGTGGGCTGATTGAACTCAATCTGAACGCCCCCACATCGGATATGGGCAATTATGGTCTTACATACAACCAAACGTTCCACGGCGTACCTTATATCGTCACTGAAAATTACATAAGTGCCGCTTTCCCCAGCAAACTTCGGATGGATTTGCCAATACCGAGCATAAGCATCATGCTCGCGTCAAAAAGTGAATATTCATTCACATTTTGTCCGGCTGTAGAGGTTGAAATATTGGCAGATGACATACCATTGGCACCGTTTTCGGATGTGAAGGAAGTCTTTGAGCGGCTCATCAAAGCTGGTCACATACGCGAAGTATATGACGTTCGATTAGCTTATCGTATGTACGTAGATCGTGACTATTTAGGAGAATTCTTTGTTTTGCAGCCCGTATGGGTGTTAAGGGGATCGATTGCAGAAAGAGCTTCCTTCCCTGACCCGCAACCCGACCCGGTTACGGAGGAATATTACTACAAGTATCTGGGGCAATCTGCAATCGTAGAAGCGTTTACCGGGCAGCTGTTGGGAGATAGGCCGGAGTTCGTGTACGCTAACCCCGATAATTGGAAGTAGGTGTGTATAAATGAGGCAGGAACTACGTTCGGCTTTTGGTGGCGTACGGTTCCGGATCGCTTTTGCCGCGATGCTGCTATGCTTCCTTGGCTTCTCACTCCCCACCTGGATTACGCGCGTTGGGCAAGGGGATAGGCTCTATATGTCCGCTTTTGACCAGAGTTTTGCGACAATTTTCTTCGGTGGAGCAATCTTACTGCTCCCGTTCATTGCGATACTGCCGCACGCCCTTAGCCAGGTAGACGAGATTCGGACAGGTTTTATGTTCATGAAGGCCCTCCGAACCACCTCCCGCAAATACGCGGTAATCAAGCTTGTGGCGGTCGCATTGAGCAGCGCCGCCGCGATTGGGGGCGCATCTCTGTTGCACTCGGTGCTATGGAATATCGTCGCAGGCGTATATGATCCTATCGCCAGGCCGATCACGGAGGTCGTGTTTACGGAAGGAACGGTCTATCACACACTCAAGGATCATCCCTATGCGTGGACAGCCTATGTTCATGCCGCCATAGGGTTTGCGTTGAGCGGCGCACTGTGGTCGGTAATCGGCCTGGCGACATCCGTGTGGATTCCGGATGCGCTATTAACGGTCACGGTACCGGTCATGTTATATTTCATTTGGAAAAATCTATGTTTCTTTTTTCTGTTCAGGAGGATTCCATTTCCATCGATGAGCGCGTTATACAACGACGGGCAGTATTGGTGGATGTATTGGCAGGCACTCATTGTACAGGCAATCCTATTCATAGCGGCGGCAGGCGTCTATTATACCGGCTTAAAGAGGAGGCTGCGGTATGCATAATTCCGGGACAAGACGCAGGCATCCAATTGTTGCAATGATGAGCGGAAACCTTGAGGCTTGGTTACGATCACCGCGCACGATCCTATTGCTGCTGTTCGTTGTTGTGCTTTGCTTTCTTGAAGTGAATTGGACGCTGCATCACGTTCTCTTTTGGGAGGGCATCACCCTGCATTGGGTAGAAGCACCTTACAAGATGCTGGAATACGGCGTTGAAATCTACATGAGCAGCGGATTGCTTTTCGTGATGATCAGCGAGATACCAAGAAAGCATTCGTATCAGAACAATATGTTGATTCGGAGTAACCGCAGGCAATGGCTGACCGCACAGATTATGTATTGCATCTTGATGGCAGTGACTGTATTACTCCTTTTGGTTGTATGTGTTCTGGTGTTTTCCTTCGCGTCTACGGAGCACATTGCCGGATGGAGTGATTCGGCGCGGATGATGGATGGCTCGATGCTGGAAAAGTACGGGGTTGTACCACAATATGTTCGTGAACATTACACGCCGGGCACAGCGATTTTGTATGCAGCGCTACCCATATTCTGCTTCTGGTTCAGCATGATAATGGTCATCTTATTGAGTAGCTCGCTCGGTTCATCATTTATCGGCCAATTGGTTTGCGCCTTTGCTCTGTTGGCTCCATATGTTCTTAATTATGTTGATATACCCTTTCCAACACAGTTTGCGACAGTAAAAGGCCTCAATCCGGATTGGAATGGACCGGAACTATACCGGAAAACCATCTGCACGTACGTGGTGTTGAACGGGGCGATGATTCTGGCAATATACTGGCGTTTGAAGAAAACCGACCTTGTATTTTGCAAAGAGAACATGATCTAGGAGGATGATGCAATGATTACGATAAATAACTTATCCAAACGATATGGCACGCAAGAAGTGTTGAAAGACATTTCGGTAACGTTCCTGCCCGGCTCCATCTACGGGCTTGTGGGAGCTAACGGTTGCGGCAAAACCACGCTCATGCGCTGCATCTGCGGATTCACCCGACCGACCGGCGGTAAAGTGATTATCGCAGGGAAACACATCGGTAAGGATGTAGACTTTGCGCCAAAAACAGGTATCCTCATTGAAGCGCCGGGGTTCCTGCCGAACTACTCCGGATTACGAAATCTATTGATTCTGGCAAGTATATCGGGCGGTGCGGACAGACAGCGAGCGATAAACGTCATGCGGCAGGTCGGCCTTGATCCTGCAAACAGTAAACCGGTTGAGAAATACTCGCTCGGCATGCGACAGCGGCTTGGTATAGCCCAAGCCATTATGGAGGATCCGGATATTTTATTGCTCGACGAACCGTTCAATGGCCTCGACAAGACTGCAATGGTTGAAATGCACGATTTATTCCAAGCGCTTAAAGCCAACGGCAAGCTTCTCATTCTGGTGAGCCACTACACGCAAGAAATCACCGAAAACTGTGATATTGTATATGAAATTGTCAACGGTCAAGCTGTCCGAATCTGAGGGGATTATCGTGCCCCATCTTCTTTTATTAAGTGCAGAAGGCACAACCCGATATGCTTATTTTTATCTGTCTTCATTAACATACCATGTACTAGAAACTACTTCTCTATCACACTATATCCATGTATAATGATGTGACCACCGCCGAATTCGGTGCGGGAAGATAGACCGGTTCATTAAAAACGGAGCCTTAGGGAGCAATATATGAGCAGACTCGGAGACTTGATTAAAACGGAACGCCTGCGCGGAAATATAACGCCGAAACAAGTTGCAAAAAGATGCGGTGTTTCTGAGGCTTTTATCATTGATGTGGAAGAGGGCAGGCGTATCATTGCCGACGATTTGGCGCGGCGTATTCTAAAAACGATTGGTGTTAAGCGTCATACAGAAGCTGATTTCACCTTAGAGGATGCCGCGGCTACCGTGGATTTATCCGCCGCGATGGAACCAAATGACAAGGCAGTTATTCGGAATCGGGAGAACGCGGAAACATCTCAGCCTGTCGGCGGTTCCATCTGGCTGGATGCGCTATCCGGGGTGTTAAAACGGGTGCCCATCCGAAATGCGGTGATGAATGAGGTGGGACATCGCCTCATGCCCATCCTGTCCGGAAGCGTGGAGGGCGCTCCGCCGGACAAGGTATTTTATTTACTCGCGCCGGATGATTCCATGCGCGGGTTCCGCATACACAAAGATGACTTATGCCTGATTGTTCCGTCACAGAGCCCGATTGAGGGCGCGGTCATGCTCGTTGAACACGCGGGCCGCCATCTGCTGCGCAAAATTTCATTACAAGGCCATACCCGACTTTACCTTCAATCCTATGACAGGGCGTTTCATGCCGATACATACGCGCTTTCGGATGTCACTTTCATCGGCCGCTGCATCCGTGTGGAGACAGAAATGCCGTAAAACCGGTATTTTACCTTATAAAGGATCGGTGCGATACGATTTTCTGTCAGTTACCCGTTTCTTATGGTTTGAATCTATATAAAATCCGTTTCGTGTTTTTTGCCCGCGGCATTGAAAACATGCCTGCGATAAAGTAAAATGATATGGGATAATATAAAAACATGGGAGGAACATACGATGAAACATCGGCTGTCATGGATTCTTGTTTTTTTGGTAGTCCTCGGATTAT
>WRFT01000182.1 GCA_009776385.1 Clostridia bacterium | reverse complement strand
CCTTATGGTTTTCCTTCAGGTACTCCCCGGCGGCAACCAAGAAGCCGCTCGTGCCGCAGGCGGGGTCGCAAATGACATCCTCCGCCGCGGGCTTCATCATGCGCACCATCATGCGGATGATATGGCGGGGGGTGCGGAACTGGCCGTTCAGCCCGGACTGTGAAATTTTGGATAATAAGTATTCGTATGTATCGCCCTTGGTATCCGGGTTGCTATCGGATTTGATCAACTCATACACCGCATTCAGCGCATCGACGATTTTGGTTAACAAAAGCGGCGTCGGAATTTTGAAAATAGCATCGTCCATGTATTTGGAATACGCACTGTTTTTGTCGGCATGAAGCGTTTTGATAAAAGGAAACACCCATTCCTGCACGATGGGATACATTTTACGCGCCTCGTAATCGCAGAAGACAGACCATTTTAGCTGCTGCCCGTCCACCCTTTGGCTGCCGATGGGTATATCCCCGCCGAAGATGCTTTTATGATTGAGGCCAAGCATGACGCTTTCCTTAGCGCGCAGGTTATCCGTATCGTCCAAGTCGCGGATAAACATGAAGTAGGTAATCTGCTCAATCACATCGAGGGGGTTGACCAATCCGCCCGCCGCGAAAATATCCCACAGCCCGTCGATTTTGTTTTTTAACGCGCCCGTAATCATAGCTCTTTCTCCCTATTCCAAGTGTAGCGGGCGTACCTTCCGCCGCTTATTTTTAGGATATCCCCGTTTTTTAACAAACCGCTCAACGCCCGCTGCACGGTGACCTGGCTGATATCGGGGCATTGTTCCAAAATCTCCCTTTTTGTGACACTGCCGAGTTTATGTTTAATCATTTCCCTTACTCTTTCCGGCTTTGACAAAGCATGATTGGTTAACACTTGAACACGGGACGCGAAATCCCGGTAGGCCGCAAGCACAACTCCCAGCGAGTATTTGACAAACGGGCTATAGTCGTTTGCCGCTTCATGCCAATGCTGTGAACTGTCATGCAGGGCTTCATAATATGTTTCTTTGGATTGCTCTATCAATTTTTCGATACTGATGTATTTCCCTACGTAAAAACCCGCGCGGTACAGCAGAAGAAGCGTTAACAGACGGCTTATCCGCCCGTTACCGTCACTAAAGGGATGAATGCATAGTAAATCTAAAATAAACATAGGAATGGCTAGCAGCACATCCACTTGCCCCGCGCCGGCGGCCTGTTCAAACGCCGCGCACATGCTGTGCATGGCCTCCGCCGTTTCCCATGCTTCGACGGGCCGGAACCTGATAAATTGATTGCCGGAAGCGTCCGTTACTTGAATTACATTGTTCGTTGTTTTATATACGCCGCCAAGCGGCAGGCCGCTGAACTTATACAAATCCCGATGCAATTGCAAAATCATGTTTGATTTTGGCGGTATAAACGCATAACTTTCATGAACCGTATTTAAAACTTCCCTATATCCGGCAATTTCCTGCTCTTCCCTGTTGCGGGGTCTGGTTTTATCCTGAACAAGCTTTCTTAAGCGGTCATTAGATGTGTGTATTCCCTCAATGCGGTTAGACGCGTCGGTGCTTTGAATTTTAGCCACCTCGACCAACTGCGCCAAAACATCCGGTTTCGCCTGAATGTACAGAGCCTGCTTGCCTTTGTATTCATGAATTTGCGTTAACAGCGCGACAATTTCTTTAAATAAAAGTTTATCGCAAGCGGATTCGTAGTTAAAATGTCTCAAAACGCCCTCTTTGGTTTAATTTAATCATTTCGCTGATAAATGATGCAATTGAATAATGACATGATTCGATTGAAATGTCAATGGGTCATTGAGTCATTATCACAGTACTAAAGTGCAGTATTGAAAGAACCAAAAGGAATTATATTGTTTGAAGAAAAGAACGTCCGGCGGCTATGGGATGAGAGCGCCGGGAAGTGGCGGTTTTCTGTTGTGGACGTCTGCGCGGTGCTGACAAACAGCGACTATCAAACGGCGCGTAATTATTGGAAATGGCTAAAGGGCAAGCTAAACGCCGAGGGCAGTCAACTGGTTAGTGACACTAACCAGTTGAAAATGGAAGCCCCTGATGGGAAAATGCGTCAAACCGATGTGGCAGACGCCGAACAACTCTTGCGTCTTATCCAATCCATCCCATCGCCGAAAGCCGAGCCATTTAAACGTTGGCTCGCCAAGGTAGGATACGAACGGATGCAGGAAATCGAAGACCCTGAACTGATGATGCTCAAGGCTTTAGTGAGAACAAAACCGCCGCTCAACGCGGTGGCAAAATCGCCGGTGACGCTCGAAAAAACCTTGAAAAGCAAACCGGGCGGTCCGTATCTACAAAGGATAACTATAAAGCCTTAACAGAAAGAGAAAAGAGAAAGCACTTGAACTCCGGTGATAAATGAACCGGATATCACGACATGAACAACGATGAACGGACTGAAACGGAATGAGACCATGATAAACGATAAATGATTCTACTTTTAAAATTTCAAACGCCGCGAATGTTGACAACCCGCGCCGCCTGTGATAACCTGACCTCCTGCCGCTCGGAAGAGGTTTTATTAATGCGCGTCAGCGCAACCTCTGTCCGGCGAGAAAGCCTTAAAGGAGGTGCTTGCGGGTGTACGCGGTAATCGCGACTGGCGGCAAGCAATACAAGGTTCAGGTAGGCGATATCATATATATCGAAAAACTGGAGGAACCTGTCGGCGCGACCGTCACATTTGACGTGCTGCTGGTCGGCGGGGAGGATGGCGTCCGGGCGGGAACACCGCTGCTGGAGGGCGTCAAGGTAGAAGGCGCCGTTGCCGCCCAGGTAAAGGGCGAGAAAATCATCGTTTTCAAGTACAAGTCTAAGAAGAACTACCGCCGCAAGAGCGGCCACCGCCAACGTTACACAAAGGTGGAGATCACCTCCATCGCCTAAGCCATGATTAAGGTGACGGTCTGTCAGGATAACACGGGTTTTCTGATGACCGGCCACGCGCGGTACGGGAAACACGGGCGCGATATCGTTTGCGCCGCGGCCTCCGCGCTGGCTGCGACCTGTGTGAATGCCTTAGAGTCTGTGGCCGACGCCGCGCCTCTGGTTACCGTGCGTGACGGCTATATGAAGGCCGAACTACCCCAAGGGCTTGCACCGGAAAGAGCCCGGGACGCGGTACTTATTATAAGGGTCTTCAGGCAGGGCATACAGGATCTTTGCGCGGAGTACGGAAAGCACATTACCATGAAAATCGGAGGAGAAACGCATGATACGGCTTAATTTACAATTATTCGCCCACAAGAAGGGCGTGGGGTCGTCCCGAAACGGACGCGACTCGGAATCCAAACGCCTCGGCCCCAAACGCGCGGACGGCCAATTCGCGCCGGCCGGAAATATTTTGGTACGCCAGCGCGGCACGAAAATCCATCCCGGGCATAATGTGGGCAGAGGCAAGGACGATACGCTTTACGCGCGGGTAGACGGCATTGTCCGCTTTGAGCGGTTAGGCAAAGATAAGAAGAAGGTTAGCGTTTATCCCCTGGAAGCCGCGCAGTAACGCCGTTCGGTAAGCCATTGAAGGTCTTTCTTGTAAAGAAAGGCCTTTTTTATACAGATGGGAGGGTAAGCCATGCTGTTTGGGACCATCGTTAACGCGGGCACGGTTTTGGCGGGAACGCTGCTGGGATGCCTGGTAAAGAAGGGGCTTCCGGAGCGTTTAAAAAACACCCTCATGCAGGCGCTGGGTTTGTGCACCATACTCATCGGCATTCTGTCCGCCATTCAAACAAAGGATCCCCTATGCGTGATTGTCTCCATGGCGCTCGGCACGCTGCTGGGCAGCGCCGTGGGCATTGAAAAAGGGTTGGGCAAGTTGGGTTCCTTGGCGGAACGCTTGTTTTCCAATGACGCGGACACGCGTGACGGCGCGTTCGGCAAGGCGTTTGTCACCTCATCGCTGTTGTTCTGCGTGGGCGCCATGTCCATTGTGGGCTCTTTGGAAAGCGGCTTGAAGGGGGATCATACCACCCTGCTGGCCAAGTCGGTGCTGGACGGCGTCGCCTCCATTATCTTCGCGTCCACCCTGGGGCCGGGCGTCGCGCTGTCCGCTGTTACGATATTGGTGTATCAAGGCGGTATCACGCTGGCTTCGGGTGTATGCGCGCCCGCGCTTTCCGCGGCGGTCATCACCGAAATGAGCGCGGCGGGCGGATTGGTGGTTTTGGGCATTGGCGTT
>WRFT01000181.1 GCA_009776385.1 Clostridia bacterium | reverse complement strand
TGTTGTCGGATGTTTTATACTTGGCGGTACTGGCGCAAATGGAGCGGTGCAGGAAAAAAGACGCGTGCCGTCGAAGAGTGGCAAAGGAACAAAAACGCGAGGCCGCCCGCGATTGCGGACGCGTCTCGCGACGCGGATAAAGGAGCTGCCTGTTTGGCCGATCTGGGTGAATTTGCAAAAATGGGGCTGTCGGCGGAGATTATCAAGGCCCTTGAGGCGTTACGATTTACATCCGCCACGCCCGTGCAGTTACAAACCATCCCCGAGATGATGGCCGGCCGTGATATCATTGCCGTCGCGCCGACGGGCACGGGAAAGACCTGCGCCTTCGGCATTCCCATGCTGGAATACGTTAATTTAAAGGATACGCGCATACAAGAGGCGGTCATCTGCCCCACGCGGGAGCTTGCGCTTCAAATCGGGGAAGATTTGACGGATTTGGCGCGTTACATCCCGCAGGTGCGCATCGCGGTACTGTACGGCGGACAGCCGATAGCCCGGCAAATCACACAGCTCAAGCGTAAACCGCAGATCGTCGTGGCGACGCCCGGCAGAATACTGGATCATATGCAGCGCGGCACGGTCAACCTGGACCATGTGCATACCATGGTACTGGATGAGGCGGATGAAATGCTTAAGATGGGGTTTTTAAAGGATGTTACCCGTATTGTGGAATCCGCGCCGCCCGGCAAGCAGTTGGTGATGTTCTCGGCCACCTCGAACCGCGATGTCATGACCATCGCGTGGAAATTCCAGCAGGATCCGCTGGAAATCATCATTCCCGCCACACAGGAGAACCGCCCGGACATCACCGAATATGTCATCGCTTCGACGCGGGAAAACAAGTATGACGAACTGCTGTATCTTTTAGACGCGAACCCCGCTACCCGCACGATGATTTTTTGCAACACCAAGTCCATGGCGGACAGGCTGTCGCGCCGCCTTATCAAGGAAGGTTACTCATGTGACTGTCTGCACGGCGACATGAGGCAGACCGCGCGTAACCAGGTCATGGACGCGTACCGCAGGGCTAAGTTTGATATTCTGGTGGCTACCGATGTGGCGGCGCGCGGTATCGATGTAGACGATGTGGAAACGGTCATCAATTACGATTTGCCCAATGAAAATGAATATTACCTGCATCGCATCGGAAGAACGGGACGCGCGAAACGGCGGGGCGTATCCTTCTCACTGGTCACTTTTACCGAAAGCGTTCGCATGGATGAAATACTCAAGTACTTAACCACGCGGCCCGTGAAGCTGCATTTTAATGATATGGGCATCTTGGCAGCAGATAATAACCTGCCGATATTTGATAAAACCTAAGCATCGCCGCATTAAGCGAATATCTTTAAAATATCCGCCTCCGTCAGTTGATCGGGCGATGTCTCTCCGGCTGTGATGAATCGGTCAAACAAAGCCCGTTTGCGTTCGGACAAACCGGATACTTGCTCCTCTATGCTGTCGGTCGTAATCAAGCGTATCACTTCCACCTGCCTGTCTTGCCCGATGCGATGGGCGCGATCCGTTGCCTGATCTTCCACGGCGGGGTTCCACCAGGGGTCATAATGGATGACCATATCGGCGCCGGTTAGGTTCAAGCCTGTCCCGCCTGCGCGCAGACTGATTAAAAAAACTTGCCCGTAACCTTGATTAAAGGCTTCCGTGAGGTCTAGCCTATCTTTAGGCGGTGTCTCGCCGTCCAAATACAGTGCGTGAATGTTCTCCGCATCCAGCCGCTTTTTTATAAGCTTAAGCATACCGGTGAACTGCGAGAAGATCAGCACGCGCCTGCCGATACCCAGCGCGTCCGGCAGCATATCCATCAACAACTCCAGCTTGCCGCTTGTATCGGCGTAGCCTTCCAAGCACAAGGCGGGGTGACAGCATATCCGCCGCAATTCCATTATAGCGGATAAAATCTCCGTTTGGCCCAAACGGATTCCTTTTTCGGCAAGCAGCGCGTTAACACGCCCGCTGAGCCGTAGTTTGGAGGCATTGTAAACCCGCTCTTGTTCCGGTGTCATCTCGGCATACAGCACCTGTTCACGCTTGACCGGCAACTCCGATAACACATCGGTCTTCAGCCTGCGCATCATAAACGGGCGTATCTTCAGCTTCAGGTCTTCCGCGTTAGCAGCCTGTGTATAACGCGCCAGAAAAGCGGGATACGCGGGAAAAAATCCGGGCATGACAAAATCAAAAAGCGACCAAAGTTCCGAGATGTTATTCTCCATCGGCGTTCCGGTCAGGGCGAAACGGGCGGACGCATTCAGTCGTTTGACTGCCGCGGCGCAGGAGGCGCGCGTGTTTTTAACATACTGCGCCTCATCCAGTACCGCAAAGCGGAAGGGTAACATGCAAATATGCTCTAAGTCCCGGCACAGCGTCGGATAGGATAAAATAAGCACATCCGCCGACGTTTCTCCTGTTCGCAGCCTGTTCAAGCTTGCCTCCCTGCGGGCCTTTGTCCCTTCCAATACAAGGGTGCTTAGCTCCGGCGCAAACCGTTGTATTTCCTCCCGCCAGTTGCGGCACAGGCCGGCAGGGCATACCACCACCGAGGGATGCATGCCCTCCTCCTTGGCACAGTATGCCAGCAGCGCGATCATTTGAATGGTCTTGCCCAGGCCCATTTCATCGGCCAGAATGCCGCCAAGCCCCATGCGGTACAGCGTTAAAAGCCATCTGAGACCGCGCCTCTGATAAGGACGTAACGCGTCGAGTACGGGAATGCTCTCGCGGAAAAACTCTTCGGGCATCGTCAGCATACGCTCGGCGGAAAGAACAGACTCATCGGCCTGAATGGGTAAGGAGGCGTTTTTCAGCATCGTGTTTAAATACATGGCGCGGAACGGCTTTAAACGGATGGACAGGCCTTCCCCGGTTGCTTGATCCGCTTGGGCGTTGTCGGCGGCGGCGGCAGCGAAGGGTTGCCATGTTTCCAAGCCGCGCAAATCAATAAAGGCGCCGTCCCGAAACCGTACGTATTGACGCCGCTCCGCCAGCGCTTGCAGGATAGCCAGTGATTCGGCAAGCGGCTGCCCCTCGTCTTCAAAAGTAAGGTTCAAACCGCCCGCTTCCAAACGCATCATGCCCTTCAGGCTCGGTTTGCGCGGCTTCATTTTTCCAAACTCACGGCTGACATGCACGGTGGCAAGCCGGGAAAGCTCGTGAATACCCGATTGAAAGAAACGCCATATCTCCTCGCGTCCGGTTAGGTACGCGCAGGAACGCCTGACACGAAAGCCCGCGTCCGCCAGCGCGTCCAACACCAGCCTTTCCGCCGGATCACGTATCAGCGCCTGGCCGGGTATATCCGGGCTGAACGGGTCGATGGTCTCATCGCCGTAACGGAACAGAGGGCGGGCCAGGACATCCCGGTTTTCCCTATCCAAATAGAGGGTCGTTTCCAGATGGTGTACAACCATCTTTTGACGTAAACGCGCATCCGGAAGCACGGTTCCGGACAGACGCAGAAACGGAAGCAGAACGGAGAAAAACCGGGTGCGTTCCGCCTTCGTTATAAACAGCGAGGCCTCTCCGTTCGCGCCGCAATCCAACAGCGGCGGTAAAACCGCCCGCGTGTAGCGAGGCAGCGTATGCACCTTCCCGTTTATAAAAACATAAGAGCAATCGGGCAGCAACGGAACGATGCGCGCGTCATACGCTGCTTTTAGTAAATACCCGTTGCGGGCGTGTGACAGCTCATAGCTGATGGGAAACTCCGCCGGGGCAATACCCTCCACCGGAATCATTTTACCGTCAATGGCAACGCGAAAAGACAAATCGGCAAGATGTCCTAATATCTGCTTGGCAAAAACAGGCGGCAGGGGAAGGGTGCGCGTCCGTTCGCCGCGCGTGCTTTCCCCTGTAAAGCCTGCCGCGCACACCCCGTCCAGGATATGCAAGATACGCGTATCTTCCTTAGCAAACCGCATCCATGCGGGGTTAAAAACAAATCTTTGGCCAAACGGAAAGCACCTTCCTGTTTGAAGTGCGTCGATGAAATCGGGAAGCGGGCTGACAACGTATAGCTTATCCTCGCCGGTGCGAAGGCCTATGCGCAGCGGTATCAGGTCATTATCACGTTTAAAAGCAGGAAAAACGGTGACTTCAAGCTTCATGGTAACAGAACCGGACAGCGCGCTTTCCGCCGCGTCGTACAACAAGGCTTTCCCCTTAAGGTTCAATTCTTCGGATGGTTTATCCGGGAAGTC
>WRFT01000180.1 GCA_009776385.1 Clostridia bacterium | reverse complement strand
CTGTTCCAAGACGCCGGGTTCATCGCTAACCGGCTTTTGCTCGTGATTCCGCATCGCCGCACCCAGTACACGCAGGGCGCGCTCGGCAAACGCGCCTACTCGCTGCAGCATGTCGGCACGATACGCCTCGGTCATGGGTTGTATGCTGCCATCCTGTAAAAAACCCGTGCAGCGTGACAACAGGATCTCGCAGGCTCCCTTGGTATACTGTATAAACCGATCGCCTTGGGAGTGGACCGTGCTCATCATCATGCGTCCTGAATCGAAGGGTGCCTCTGCGATACGAGGGAATTGTTCATCTAAATCGTCCTTGCACAGATGCATGTCATACGCATGATTCACCAGCGCGCATTCCATCGGCTCGCCTTCGGCTTCAGTCATATCCTTCTTACGGATGGCATCGCTGCAAAGCGCCATCGCCTTGGCAAGCAGCGCCGGATCATCGGCGAAGGTGTCTACCACCGTCATACGGTTTTGGGTCAGCGTGCCCGTCTTGTCAGAACAGATAATTTGGGTAGAACCAAGGGTCTCCACCGCGGTGAGCTTACGAATGAGGGCATTGCGTTTAGACATGGCGGATACGCCCAAGGATAGGATAATGGTGGTAACGGCGGGCAGCCCCTCGGGGATGGCGGCTACCGCCAATGCCACGGCGATGATGAAGGTATCCAAAACAATACTAAATGCCGGCTCTCCGGTTTTAATAATAAAAATGTTTCGTATCACGCCGAAAAAGAACACGAATATGCAAATGGCTAAAACGAGCTTAGTCAACGTCACGGATAGTTTGGTCAGCTTTTTATTAAGGGGCGTCTCCTCGTTGATGGCTTGTGTCAGGACAGATGCGATCTTGCCGATTTCAGTGTCCATACCGGTGGCGGTTACCACCGCCTGCCCGCGTCCGTAAACGACCACGCTGCCGGAGTATACCATGTTTACCCGGTCGCCCAGCGGGATATCCTTTGCGCCTTCCCGCAGCAGCAGCAAGTCGATGAGTTTGTTCACAGGCACGCTTTCACCGGTAAGGGCGGCTTCCTCCACCTTCATGGAACGGCTTTCCAAAATGCGGCAATCCGCGGGGACCGCGTCTCCCACCTCTAATATGACGACGTCGCCCACCACCAGATCCTCGCTTTTTACAGTGACAATCTTCCCGTTTCGAAGCACCCGGCTGGAGGCGGCGGTCATTTCCATCAGAGATTCGATGGACCTTTCGGCTTTAGATTCCTGTACAACACTTAGAACCGTGTTAAGAATCAAAACAAACAAAATGATGAACAGGTCGGCATAACTTTCAGGCTCACCCGTGGTCGTCAGGTTGTGGTATATGGTGGTGGCAGTAGAAATGACCGCCGCACCCAGCAGTAAAAAGATCATGGGATCGACGAGCGCGTTGATAAACCTTTTTAAGAGACCATCCTTCTTCGTCTCAACCAGCTTGTTTTTTCCATTCTTCTCTAAGCGCTCCCGGGCGCTTTGTTCGGACAAACCGGCTTCGGTGCTTTCCAGCTTCGTCAAGACCTCGGATTTGTCCATGCAGTAATATTTCATGATGTTCCTCCCTGCATCCATATTCTTTTGTAAACACCCTCTCTGACAAACTATCTCTCCAATGTTGCTTATCTATTCTTCCGGAAACTACTCCATTATACATAGTAGAAAAATAACAAGCCGAAATCAACAGTAAAATCAACAGCGGGAGTTGGGCAGCGAGATTTCGGAATTTCGTTTTTACGCCTCGGGCATCTCATCTCTGGTTGCACATGAAATTTTTTTGTGATATACTGCGCGTCAAGGTATCAAATGGAACGATAATTAACGTTTAGTTAAAAGAGGTTACGCATGGATATTACACCGGTTGTCAAGCGAAATTCCTTGCAAAAAAGGCCGTTTCACGCGCGGTTCTTCGGGCAATGGGATTTACAAATCATGGTTATACCCGGCATTATATTCCTATTCATTTTTGCGTATATCCCGATTTATGGCGTGTTGATGGCGTTTCAAGAATTCCGAATCGGTGATTTTCCGGGAATGAGCCAATGGGTAGGGTTGAAGCACTTCACGGAACTGATAACAAGAGACCCTAAGTTCCCCAACCTCCTTCGTAATACCCTCATGCTCGGTTTCTTAAAGCTTTTAATCAATTTTCCCATTCCTATCATCTTTGCCGTTTTTATCAATGAACTGCGTCATTCCAGTTTTAAAAAGAGCGTCCAAACCATCAGCTATCTGCCTCATTTTATCTCTTGGGTCGTGGCGGCGCGGTTAATGATTGACTTTTTCTCCCCGGACAGCGGGGCGGTCAACGAGTTCTTAATGTGGATAGGTGTCATCGATAAACCGATTTCATTCTTTATGCGCGGTGAATACTACTGGGGTATGGCTGTTGTTACCGATTTATGGAAGGAAGTCGGGTGGAACTCCATTATCTTTTTAGCCGCTATCGCTTCCATCGACCCGGAACTGTATGAGGCGGCGGAGATTGACGGCGCGTCCCAGGTGAGTAAGGTTTGGTATATCACCATTGCGTCCATACGTCCTACAATTGTGATACTGCTTATTATTACCATCGGTAACCTGCTAAACGCAAATTTCGATCAGGCTTACATGCTGACAAACCGCATGGGTAACAGAATGCTATTAACTTACGCGGATGTGTTTGATACCTATGTGCTGCGTGTGGGTATCGCGCAATCCCGTTTTTCTTTTGCCGCCGCCGTCGGCTTGTTCAGGGCGATTATCAACTTCGCGCTTCTTTTAAGCGCGAACAAACTCGCGGACAGGTTTGGCGAAACATCCCTATTCTAATATTAGAAAGGTAGTAAATAATGAGTGCCAAAAGAAGAATAAAGCATAAAAAGACATTTGGTGACGCGTTGCTCTCGGTTATCGTTCACGTGACGATGTTTGTTGTCATCATCATCACGCTCTATCCGTTTTTAAACTCTTTGGCTATCTCATTAAACTACGCGGACGATACCACCCGCGGGGGTATCACTTTTTATCCGCGTGTGTTTACCTTTCAAAACTACAGAACGATTTTTAAAAACGACAAGGTATACAGCGGGTATCTCATCACCATTGCCAGAACCCTGTTAGGTACGGTGTCGGGGTTGTTCTTTACGTCCACATTGGCCTTCGCGCTCTCGCACAAACAGTTGACAGGCCGCAGGTTTTATACCATTTACTGTCTCATTCCCATGTATTTCGGAGGCGGAATGATTCCGATGTTTCTGCTCATCCGAAGTCTCGGGCTTTTAAATAATTTTTGGGTGTATATTATTCCAAACTTTATCAACCTTTTTAACATGATTCTCATGCGTTCTTATTTTCAAAGCATCCCCGAAGCGCTGGAGGAATCGGCGCGTATTGACGGTGCGCGGTATTTCAGCGTTTTTTGGCGCATCATCTTTCCCATTTCCACACCCATTGTCGCCACCATCTGCCTGTATATCGGCGTATTCCACTGGAACTCCTGGTATGACGCCGCGTATTATGTACCCTTAAAGCAAAATATCAAACCCATGCAGTCGGTGCTCATTTCCATCATTAACGAAGCCTCTTTTGCCGAGCGTATCGCAGCCAACGCGGGCGGCGCGACATTCGATATGGGCAACATCGGCAGGGGAAGAACGGTCAATGTGCGTTCCATTACCATGTCCACCATGATTATCACCATCCTTCCCATTGTGTTGGTATACCCGTTTATCCAGCGTTATTTTATAAAAGGTATCATGATAGGTTCGCTGAAAGGTTAGGGAACGGCGAGCAATCGCTCGTTTATAATAATTTTACCGGAGGAGGAAAAAGGATGAGGAAACTATTGGCATTGCTCTTGGTAACCATGATGGCGCTGTCCATCGGATCTGCCCTGGCGGATTACGAACCGCCTTATGACGTCTCGGAACCCTTTGAGTTCACCCTTTACTTCAACTATGAGTGGTGGCAGGATTATCGTTGGGGCGAGGATGATATCAGCGCGTACTGGGCTGATAAGTTCAACTTGAAGATTAACTTCATCAAGGCGGAGTCTTCACCCGAAGATCAGTTCCTGCAAACAATGGTTCTGGGAACCCTGCCGGACGTGATTCTCATGGACCGCGGAGCCACAAACATCGACCTGATTAATCAGGGCGTATTTATGGACCTGGCGCCGTTCATGGAGGTTAATCCGACCCTAAGCGATGAGATCGCCGCGGGCACGCTGAACCTTCTGTCTG
>WRFT01000179.1 GCA_009776385.1 Clostridia bacterium | reverse complement strand
CGGTTTGTATTTTCTCAATTCCTTCCGGCGCTGCTATAAGGCAAACCAAGCGGATATTTCGGCATTGACGATTCTTTACAACGGATATGGCAGCGCTTGCGCTTCCTCCCGTTGCCAACATCGGATCCAGTAAAATGAGCTCACGGTTCTGAGCGTCAATGGGAAGTTTACAGTAGTATTCAACCGGATCCAACGAGTGCGGGTCGCGATAAAGACCAATATGACCTACTTTTGCGGTAGGAATCAGCCGCATCACGCCATCCGTCATCCCCAAGCCTGCACGTAGTATGGGTATAATGCCGATCTTCTGCGTTAGAACGCTCACCTGACAACGTCCGAGCGGTGTTTCCGTTTCCGTATCTTCCGTTCGAAGGTCGCGGGTGACCTCATATACCATTAGCATGGAAATTTCTTCTAAAAGCTCTCGAAACTCTTTGGATCCGGTATGCTTATCGCGCATAATACCTATTTTATGACGGATAAGCGGATGATCGAATTGATATATTTTCCCCACAACTTTTCCTCCTTACAAAGTGTGAAAAGCCGCCGTATACGATGTTTTACAAGCATATCACGGTTACGTTATCCAATGCCAAAATAGGCACACATCCACCCCATCATATTTAGGCCCTGGCCAGCCTTCCGCGAATCCAAGCCTTAAGCTCCTTAAAAGCACTGCGAGGGTCAATCTCGTCCAGTGTCTCGATAAGCGCGGCTGCCTGGGCGCTGTCCAAACTGTTTTTATTCCCGGATAGGAACGCGGCACGGCTGGTGATAATGTATAATAGGATATCTTCTTCCAGGGCACGGGCAGCTATCATCCTGCCCGCCTCCTTACTTTTGGCCGCGAATTGGATGAAGTCTTTGTTCATCAGTGTATAGTTTAATTTATTCTTTTCATCGCTGTATCGAGATACGATAGCTTGGTACTCTTCGCTGTCTACCATATCCACCGCATCGGGTTGTTCCTCAGTTACGTCCTCGGGTTCAGGGTCCATAGCGGCAAAGGATTTGATGGCAATTTTTCCGCGCGCAGAATAGGGTAAACCCTGAGTGAGTTCCAACGCTTCCAATAAGGCTTCCTCTGGGAACAGGCCGGTGTCATACGGGCCGTATGGAATCATGTCAGCCGTGCGGCGGTCGATAGTAAATACCGCGGTAGCGGCAGAATCCAGGCGCAGAAGCTTTAAGCCCGCGCCGCCGGCAGTTAGCTTTTGCTTGTAAGCGATGGCCGGTATACTGCTTAACTCCATGGCCTGCGTACGAATAATGTTCATAGACTTCCTCCTAAGTTTTCATAATATGTTTTTCACATTGATTGTATCATTAGGGGAAGCTTGCGTAAAGAGGACATGGGAACTGATGTGCCATGTTCCAGCCGAACTATAATGTGTTGTGCATGAATTATAAAAGATAATTGTTTTCTCGGTTTCCCACTTGTAAGGTCAACAGCTTATAAGTCGCATAACCTTCCACTACAAACGGTTCACGCTGGCATAGTTTCTCGGCATCCTCGTAGCTTTCGGCCTTAAGAATGATCATACCGGCAAAACCGGGATATCCTTTCAGTACACCGCACAGTTCCAGTTTGCCGGCAGTATCTATGTTTCTAATGTTGTCAACATGCCGTATCACAGCCGCTTTATTAATCTTTTTATAGATTTTGGTTTTTTCAAGCAACATGACATACAATACATTTTCCATTTCTAAACAACACCTTCTTTATATGATAACCATTAAACCAATACTTCGAAATAAATTGCAACTTCTGATTCTCTCGTACTACTGCTGTTTACGCTTTTCCTCCGAATAGGTAAATCCCGCCTCCCGGCGTTTGGCTTGAAGTTCCGCCCATGCATTCCATCCCTTATCACGTAACAGAGCATTGTCATGCTTAAGCACAGGGTATCCATCGGATACATTCAGAAAAGCGGTGAATTTATCACAAGGATAATCTTCACAAAAGGCGCACATTTCTATGTTTTTCTCTTTCGCGCATATCCTGACGGCGCAAGCAGGATTACCGCCGTTGCCGTCACGGCATGAAACACACATTCCGTTATTCGCCATGCTTTTTAAAAATGACCAAAACCCTTCGCCGCCCGGAATAAAAGAGATTACTTCCTCAAAACCAGCTTTTTTCATTTCTTCATATAAAACATTTGCAGCCGGTTCTACCTTTACTTTAACAGAGCAGTTTTCGCAATAAAGCCCGCAGTAACAGGCGTATTTTTTATCGATGCACTCAGGTTTCGGTTTGTTTACATTCACTACCGCCCATTCCCTGCATTGCTCAATACGCTGGCCGTTATCACCCTGCTCTTTGTCATAAGCGAATTGGTTTAGTAAATTACAAGGAAAATCGCCGCATGCCCCGCAATGCAGCAAGCCCTTGCTCTCACAACAATGCTTCACAGGACAAGTGTCCCCCCAAAACGGTTTCTCAATATGTACACACCCACCGCAGTTCATCTTTCTACTGTACTCGCATTCTGTACATACAATACCGCATCTGGATTCAATCATTTTAAACTGACCCTCCCGTTTTTTTACTATCCTATCACGCTAAACACGCCAGCAGTATGTCATGTTTTTTTATACTTTAATAAAATGTTTTCTGCGGCGATTTTGATTTCCTCTGCTATATCGAGTGGTTCTAACACCTTTACTTTATCGCCAAAGCCGAGAAGCCAACCGATTAAGAACTCGCGGTTTGTAAAGCCGAATTGAAAGAGCAATCCCTCATCGGTTTTAATAAAGCAGTCTAAACCGTATGTTTCGACAAGTTGGTACTTGACAGATATATCAAACAATGCGGTGAGCTTTATATTGCTTTCATAAAGCATATTGAAATCCCGTTTTTCGGGTGGTATACACCGTTGCGTGTATTTGTCATCGCACAGTGTTATGTTCCACAAACGCAGCAGCTTAAAAAGCCGCCAGTCCCGGCGATCCAGACAGAATCCGAAAACATACCATGCCGCCCATTGAAAAATGATAAAGTATGGTTCAATGCGACGGCGCAAAACGCCCTTTTCATAGTAATAGTCAAACTCTATCATGCGTGTTTCAAGCACGCCGCGTTTTATCAATTCAATTTTATCCGTTATTTGCCCCTTACCATGCGAAGAAAGGTCGATAATAATCGGCTCACACATGGAAATAACCGAACTTGAACTGACATGAAGTTTGTCAAGCGTGCGTTCGATGTTCGATTGCGGAGATATACTGCCGATACCTTTTAACGCCGCAATCATACCGGATAGTTCATCGGCAGTTAGTATGTTTTTGTCCAGCTTAAAGCCTTCCGCGATAGAGATGCCGCCGCCGATTCCTTGATATGTTATAACAGGGATACCGGCCATGCATAGCGCGTCAATGTCACGCCCGATGGTACGGCGGTTAACCTCGAATTTCTTGGCTAGTTCCGGCGCGGTCACACGGTCATTCTTAAGAAGGATGGTAAGGATTCCAAGCAGGCGGTCGAGTTTCATGAAATGAATTCTCCGTGAGTAAGCGTTTGATTGTGCCATTGTACCTTAAAAAACATGGCAATTCCATGACTTGTTTTAACATAAACAGCAAGTTTATAACAGCAAGCTTGTTATTTGACTTCATTTTGATGTACATGCTAAACTTGTACGCGGAAGGTGAAGGCATATGGTTGCAGCAACACCGGTCAGCCGTTTCGCGGCAGGTTCCTTGACATGGTATTCCGTACTTATCGCATTATCTGTTCTGCTGTCATATATCATGGTCATCCGTGAAGAAAAGCGCCGTTTGTTGCCCGTGAACACCGCGGCAGACGCTTTCATCTATTTTATTCCTACAGGCATCATCGGCGCCAGACTATACTATGTCGTCTTCTCGCTGTCACAGTTCGCGTTAAATCCGATTCGCGCATTATTTATATGGGAAGGCGGATTGGCAATATACGGCGCTATCATCGGCGGAATAGCCGGAGTATATCTATATGCCAGGCGTAAGCGGCTGTCTCTTGCCTTATTGATGGATATGTATGCGCCTTTTCTTGCCTTATCTCAGGCTATCGGACGATGGGGAAACTACTTTAATCAAGAAGCGTACGGATACAGCGTATCCAATCCGCGCCTTATGTTTTTCCCCGCCGCTGTTCTCATCGCCACGGGTGATATCCCCCAATGGCATTACGCTACTTTCTTTTACGAATCAATATGGAATCTCTTTGTTTTTTGTGTCTTACTGCG
>WRFT01000178.1 GCA_009776385.1 Clostridia bacterium | reverse complement strand
GCGCCGGGCCTATACGGTAAAAACACCCTGCTGTATGGGGTGGAAGTGAAGTTCTATTCTTCCAAGATGCGTGTGGACAACCATTTTGAAACGCCCTTGCGCGGCCTGTATGCCATCGGCGACGGCGCGGGTATCACGCGCGGGCTCATGCAGGCCAGTGTGACGGGAATCTGCGCGGCGCGCGCCATAGCCGGCGCGCAAATCCCTTCGGGCACGGTGCTGCCATGACAGTATACTTCTGCCCGCTTTACAGCGGATCATCCGGAAACGCGCTGTTCGTCATGGCGGGCAACACCAAACTCTTGGTGGACGCGGGCCTGCCGGGAACGGCTGTCGCGTCCGCGCTTGCTTCAATCGGCGCCGATCCCGCGAAGCTGGACGGTATTTTAATTACCCATGAACATGCCGATCATGTGGCGGGCGCGGGAATTCTCAGCCGAAGATACCATGTACCGATCTATGCCAATCAAGCCACGTGGCGCGCGATGGAACGCCGCGTGGGGGATATTGCCGCAGGTAACCGGCGTGAGTTTGATACCGCGCAGGAGTTTTACATTGGGGATGTGGGCGTCTGTTCCTATCCGCTGCCGCATGACGCGGCGCAACCGGTCGGATACCGACTGTCCGCTGGGCGCGTGAGCGTATCCATCGTAACAGACCTGGGCCATTTCTCGGCGTCCGTCATGAAGAAAATCGCGGGCAGCGGCCTGGTTTTGCTGGAGAGTAACCACGATCCGGACATGCTCAAGCGCAACCCCAACTACTCCGCATTTCTCAAGCACCGTATCCTCAGCGAAAAAGGGCATTTAAGCAACGAAGAGGCCGCGGACGCGTTGGAAAGCATCGTTCTGGGCGGTACAAGGCATATCATTTTGGGGCACTTAAGCGGTGAAAACAACATGCCGGAACTGGCGCTTCGAACGGCTTGCGAGCGAGTGGCCCGTATGGGGCTTATTCCCGGGGAAGACATTCAGATAGATGTGGCGCACCGGAATTGCGTCGGGGATGTGTACGCGCTGGAGGAAGCCCTTTAGGGCCGGCAGCCGGAAGCGCCGTTATAACGGGGGAGTCGCGGGTTCTTGATAACGATTCTATGTGTCGGGAAGCTAAAAGAAAAATCACTTTATCAGCTGTGCGGCGAGTATATCAAGCGCCTATCGCGCTATGTTGCCGTCACTGTTACCGAGCTTCCGGATTTGCCGGAGCCGCGGTATATAACGGAAGACAGCTTGGAGCGCATGAGGTTGGAAGAGGGCCGCGTGGTGCTGCGGCGCATCCGGCAGCGTGATTATGTCATCGCCCTGTGCGTGGAAGGCGACAGGATAGACAGCGAGGCGTTCGCCGCCCGGCTGGAGGCGCTTAAACAAGCGGGGCGTTCCGATATCACTTTTATAATCGGCGGGTCCGCGGGCTTATCCGCGCAGGTGAAGGCACGCGCGGACGCCGCGCTTTCCTTGTCTGCCTTAACCTTTCCGCATGGGCTGGCGCGTTTGGTTTTGTTAGAACAGCTCTATCGGGCGCATAAAATCATCGCGGGGGAACGGTACCATAAGTAAACGGCCGGCGTTTCTTCACTGCTTAATGACTGTGAGCCCTTATCTGATAGCCTCTGCTCCGTTCCGTTCCGCCGCTTTACTTTCCGGGTTGGAAACGTTACAATAAACGGGACGTTATATTGCCGGGGGGACTCCATGACAAAGATTATCGCCGTTGCCAACCAGAAGGGCGGCGTGGGTAAAACCACGACGGCCGTTAATTTATCCGCCGAGATGGCCATGCTGGGGTACCGTACGCTCCTGGTGGATTTCGACCCGCAATGCAACTCCACCAGCGGCCTGGGTATCAGGCCCGCGGAGCCGAATATCTACGACGCCTTAATCGGCCGCGTGCAGATGAGCCGCGTCATTCATAAAACGGCCGTGAAGAACCTCCTGTTAGCCCCCGCGGATATTCGGCTGGCGGGCGCGGAACCGGAGTTGGTGGACGCTGCGGAGCGGGAGTATCATCTGAGAACGGCACTGACGGGCGTTGCGGCGGATTTTGATTATATCTTCATCGACTGCCCGCCCTCTTTAGGGCTCTTGACGGTCAACGCGTTGGCAGCCGCGCGGACAATCCTCATTCCCATTCAATGCGAGTATTACGCGCTGGAGGGTGTCAGCGCCTTGATGGATACGTTAAACAGGGTGAAACGCTTCTACAATCCCTCCTTGGAAGTGGAGGGCATTCTGCTGACGATGCTCGACGGGCGTACCAATCTGGGCCTTCAGGTGGTGGAGCAAGTCAAGAAGCATTTTAAAAAAAAGGTGTATTCGGTTATCATTCCGCGCAGCGTCAGGCTCAGTGAAGCGCCCAGCCATGGGCAGCCGATTTGCCTTTACGATTCAAAGAGCGCGGGCGCGGCCGCATATCAAGCGTTAGCCCGGGAAGTCGCGGAACGCAACGTACCCGCGCGGGGAGGAATTCGATGAAAAAAACCGCATTAGGGCGCGGCTTGGGCTCGCTCTTGCCGGACAATGAGGAAATGCTTCGCGGCGCCGTTTTAGACATCGGCTTAAAGGATATCGACCCGAACCGCGACCAGCCGCGTAAGAGTTTTCCGGAAGAAACGCTTAAGCAGTTGGCGGACTCTATCCGCGAACAGGGCATACTGCAGCCGCTTCTGGTTATCAGCGAAGGCGGTCGTTACCGCATCGTGGCGGGGGAACGCCGTTTTAGAGCCGCGCGTATTGCCGGATTGGATACCGTTCCGTGTATCGTGCGGGATATGGATCATATTCGGCAAATGGAAGCCACGCTGATAGAAAATTTACAGCGTGAGGATTTAAACCCCATGGAGTCCGCGCAGGCTATCCGCGCGTTGATGCAGCAATGCGGCTACACACAGGAAGCCGCCGCCGAGCGGCTTGGCAAATCCAGGCCCGTTATCGCCAATCTGCTCAGGCTTCTTTCCCTTCCCGAGGAGGTTCAGCGAATGATTCGCAAGGGAGAACTGTCGCAAGGCCACGCGAAGGTCTTGGCGGGCGTCTCCGGCTTAAAAAGGCAAACGGAACTGGCCAGGCGGTGTGTCGCGGAAAAACTCAATGTGCGTCAGTTGGAAAAACTGGCGGCGGACGCGTCCGGCCGCAAACGAGCAAACCCTGTTAAACCGGTTTTACCGCCCGAACTGCGCTATGTCGAGGAACGCATGATGCGTGCGTTTGGCGTGCGCGCTAGTATGACGGGCGACCGTAAACAAGGCCGCATCCTTTTAAAATACAATACCGCGGACGAGTTGGATCATATCTTCGAGGTGCTTAATCAATTTGGTGACGCGTAAAAGCGGATACGCCAACTGCCTGTGGGATGTCTCTTTGAAGCGCCGGGGCGGACCGTTACAGGGGAGAGGCTCGGTATGAAAACGCGTTTATGCCTGCTGGCGATGTGGTTGTTTTTCTTATCCGTGTTAAGCTTGCCGGCGGCGCAGGCGGATCCGCTGACCATTACCTTCACCTTCGCGGGGGATTGCGTGGTGGGTGCGGGTGCCCGGGTATACGGCAAGCCGGGGTCGTATATCGATTTTATCAAGACACGCGGCCCGGAGTACCCCTTTGCCAAGGTGCGGGACTTGTTCGCAGGGGACGATGTGACCATGGTTAACCTGGAGGGTGTGCTTCAAGACAGCGCGGACGGAAAGCGGTCGGGGCCGCTATACCATTTCAGGGGGCCTACGGCATACACCCAAATACTGACGCTGGCGGGAATCGAGGCGGTCAACCTCGGCAATAACCACAGCATGGATTACGGGTTACGGGGCCTGCAATCCACCCGTGACGCGTTGAACGCGGCCGGTATCGGCTATTGTATCGACGAGGATGTCTATTACTATCATAAGCAGGGCGTTACGGTGGCGGTTCTGGGGTTTCGAGGCTCCGGTTTTACGCCGCGCAACGCCGTGGCCGAAAGGCTCATCCCGGAACTAAAGCAATCCGGTGTTCAGTTTATCATTGTGCATCTTCATTCCGGAACAGAATACAGTAACCGTCATTCTTCGGCTACTCAGGCCATTGCCCGGCGTCTGATAGACATCGGCGCGGATTTTATCGTAGGGCTCCTGATCCATGTGCTGCCCGCGGGGGCGGTTTATAACAACCGTGTAACGCTTTATTCTTTTGGCAACGTCGCCTTTGGCGGCAAACGCGGCGTAAGAAATGCCGCGATTCAAACCATGGTGGTCCGCGTAACGGTT
>WRFT01000177.1 GCA_009776385.1 Clostridia bacterium | reverse complement strand
GCTAAAGTTTCATGGTGCTAGTCTCGAAAGACGGGTCCGGTGCATGCGAAATTGTTCTGACTTATGGACAAATGCCTTCTATTGGGTTATGATTACATTCAAAGCTGAGAAAGGTGTATAGTTGATCTGTGAGAACCAATTTAATGTTGCATCCGAGTGTTTTTATATGCCGGAAGAGTTAAACCTGATACGCTTGCTTGCGCCCGACCTTTATGAGGAGCTGCTTCTGCGGGCGTTGCTGCTCGGGCGTGTCGCGGCTTTACAGCCGATAGGCAGGCGGCAACTGGCCGAAAAATTAAAGTTATCGGAACGTGAAGTACGCAGAGCTGCGGCGCTGCTTAAAGATGAAGGCTTCCTCGTCATGGATACCTCAGGTATGTCGGTTACCGGTAAAGCCGGCGGTATTATGAAAGAAGTTGGTGAGTTAAGCCGTTCCATACGTGGGTTGGTTGAAATGGAAAAAGGGCTGAGCCGCTTGCTTGGGGTTGAGCGGGTACATATAGCGGCAGGGGATGCGGACGAAGATGAAAGTGTTCTGGCGGATGTCGGGAAACTGGCTGCTCAGGAAATACGAGGCCTCATACGCCACGGCCAAACAATAGCCGTTACCGGCGGCGCTACTATGGCGAATATGGTACGGTATTTGCCGAATGGCGGAAAAATGAACGTGATGGTCATACCGGCCAGAAGCGGGCCGGGCCGTCCGGTTAAAACACAATCGAACACGCTTGCGGCGGAAATGGCGCAAAAACTCGGCGGGCATCACCGTTTTATGTATTTACCCGAGCAGATGGATCAAAAAGCGCTGGAAGAGTTGATGAAACATCCCGGTGTTAAAGAAAACATGGATTTGCTGCAGCGCACGGATATCATCATACATGGAGTTGGCCGTGCGGACACGATGCTGCGGCAGCTCAATCTGGATACCCATTTGATAAGAACACTGCTTACGAGGGGTGCGGTTGCGGAAGCATACGGATATTTTTTTGATATCAATGGGTCCATTCTTTATCATATGTCCGGCGTAGGTGTCCGCATGGACGCCTTGAGCTCAGATTGCCGTCTCATCGGCATTGCCGCGGGTAAAAGCAAGGCGGAAGCCATCATTGCCGTTTTAAGACAGGGCAGGCATGATATGATTATCACGGATGAGGGCGCTGCAAAGGAAATTTTAGCAAGGCTATCGAATGAATAAAGCGGAGACATGTGAGGCGTGTCGCCGGTTTCCGTATAAAGATAAGGGAGTGGTTTTTTTATGGCCAAGAAAACGGTACAAGACATTCAGGTAAACGGTAAAAAAGTATTGGTTCGCTGCGATTTCAATGTGCCCTTAAACGAAGATAAAAGCATCTCTGATGAAAACCGTATCAGGGGCGCGTTGCCTACGATTGAGTATTTAATGCATCACGGCGCGAAGGTAATCCTTTGCTCGCATCTGGGCAGGCCCAAGGGTGGGTTTGATATGAAATATTCGCTTAAGCCCGTCGCGGACAGGTTGACAGAGCTGCTGGGAGTGCAGGTACATTTTGCGGCCGATGTGATTGGGCCGTCAGCCAAGGAAATATCCGAAAATCTGCAAAACGGAGAGGTCATGCTGCTGGAAAACGTGCGTTTCCATCCTGAAGAAGAAAAAAACGATCCCGATTTTTGCAAAGCGCTGGCAAGTCTCGCGGAGATTTACGTGAATGACGCTTTCGGCACGGCGCATCGGGCGCATGCTTCCACTGAGGGTGTCAGCCATTATATGCAGCCGTCTGTGGCGGGGTTTTTAATTGGCAAAGAAATCGAAATTATGGGTAAAGCCCTAAGCGACCCGGCCAGGCCATTCGTGGCGATACTCGGCGGAGCCAAGGTTTCGGATAAAATAAACGTAATTAATAATCTCATAGAAAAAGTGGATACATTGATTATCGGCGGGGGAATGAGCTACACCTTCCAAAAGGCTTTAGGCGGCAGCATTGGTAATTCTCTCTTTGAACCTGCCAAGGTGGAACTCGCCGAGGAGTTAATACAAAAAGCCCGTCAAAAAGGCGTTAAACTGCTGCTTCCCGTCGATAACGAAGCCGGGCAGGAGTTTAAAAACGATACCCTCAGAATTACGGTGCACTCCTGCCAGATTCCGGAAGGTTTTGAGGGAATGGATATTGGCCCTCAAACACAAAAACTGTTCTGTGATGAAATTGCAAATGCTAAAACGGTCATTTGGAACGGCCCGATGGGTGTGTTCGAATTTGAAAACTTCGCGTATGGCACGAGGGCTATAGCGGAAGCCTTGTCAAAATGCGACGCCGTCACCATCATCGGCGGCGGAGACAGCGCCGCGGCGATAGAGCAAATGGGGTTTGCCGATAAAGTCACCCATGTATCAACAGGCGGCGGAGCGTCCCTCGAGTTCCTGGAAGGCCGTGTCTTGCCCGGAATCGATTGCTTAAACGAAAAGTAAGCCAAAGCGGCATGAATAAAATAAATAGTAAAATGCGTAACGCCTAAAAGGAGATTATATGAGAAAACCTGTAATGGCGGGCAACTGGAAGATGAATAAAACCCCCCGTGAAGCGGCTGCGTTGGCCAAAGAAATATTACCGCTTGCCGAAAACGCATCCTGCGAAATCGTCCTATGCGTTCCGACAGTCAATTTTCATTCGGTTTATCCCATCATTCAAAACAGTAAGATACACTTGGGCGCTCAAAATGTTCATTATGCCCAATCAGGTGCATTCACGGGAGAAGTCTCCGCTGCCATGTTAGCGGAATGCGGCGTTCGTTATGTTATCATAGGGCATTCCGAACGCAGAAACATGGCCGGTGAGACGGATGCTGTCATCAACCTAAAGACGAAAGCTGCAATCGAGGCTGGATTAATACCCATCATCTGCGTTGGAGAAACGCTTGACGACCGTCAAGCGGGTTATACAAACACCCTTATTGCGTATCAATCCGTCATGGCGTTGACAGGTTTGACCGAAACGGATGTGGCGCGCTTGATTATCGCGTATGAACCGGTCTGGGCAATCGGTACCGGTGTTGTAGCGTCCGATGAGCAAGCCAATGACGCCATTGGCATCATTCGTTCGGTGGTAGGGAAGAACTTCGGATGGGATGCTGCCGGGCAGATGCGTATCCTATACGGCGGCAGCATGAAACCGGATAATGTCAGCGGACTCATGCGTCAACCTGAAATTGACGGCGGATTAATAGGCGGCGCCTCACTGACGGCTGCCGACTTTTCCGCCCTTGTTCATTTCGGAGATATACCGTCATGAATAAAACGATTACGGCGTTGATAATCTTGGATGGGTTCGGCATCAATCCATCCCGCGAAGGCAATGCGATCCTCCTGCAAGGCACACCGCGAATAGATGCTTTACGCGATAAGTATCCCCATACGCAGCTGGGCGCGAGCGGTTTGGATGTCGGGCTGCCGGACGGGCAGATGGGTAACTCGGAGGTTGGGCATTTAAACATCGGCGCGGGCCGAACGGTCTACCAGGAGTTAACACGTATCACCCTGGACATACAGGAGGGCACTTTTTTTAGTAAAGAGCCGTTGATATGGGCGATGCAGGGGGCTGCCCGTGATGGAAAGGCCCTGCATCTGATGGGGTTACTGTCGGATGGCGGCGTTCACAGTCATAATACACATCTGTATGCGTTGCTTCAATTAGCCAATCAAATCGGCTTGCAAAAGGTGTATGTCCATTGTTTCATGGACGGACGCGATGTTCCGCCGACTTCCGGTATTCATTTTATCAATGAGTTGGAAAAGACAATTAAGGAAATGGGAACGGGAGAAATAGCCTCCGTCATGGGGCGTTACTGGGCGATGGATAGGGATAATATATGGGATCGTGTGGGTAAAGCTTATGATGCCATTGTGTTCGGAGAAGGGCAAAGCCATGCGGACAGCGCATCCCAAGCCGTATTGCAAAGTTATGCTTGCGATGAAACAGACGAGTTTATTAAGCCCACCGTTATCCTGAAAAACGGTTCACCAACGGGGGTTATCCGCGAGGGCGATTCCGTTATATTCTTTAACTTCCGCCCGGATCGCGCGCGTCAACTGACGCGCGCGTTTATTCAACAGGATTTTGACGCCTTCCATCGAAAAAACGGTTATTTCAAAGTACGTTTCGTTTCCATGACGCAATATGATGAGACTTTCACAAATCTGAAGGTCGTCAACCCGCCGGAGTCCATGAGTAACACATTGGGCGAGTATCTGTCTAAAAAGGGTAAGACACAGCTGCGTATCGCTGAAACGCAAAAATACGCGCATGTAACATTCTT